>DXBL01000344.1 GCA_019116555.1 Candidatus Pseudomonas excrementavium | reverse complement strand
ACGCAGAACAACAGACAGGCGCGCTGCCCTGCTTGCGACAGCTGCGTCAGTTCCCGCAGATGCTTCTGGCCACGCAGGCTGACCGCATCGGGGAAGGCCCCTACTCCGGCACCCAACGCCAGGGTCACGCTCTTGACCTCCAGCACGCAATTGCCGGCGGCGCCGTCGAGCAGAAAGTCGAAACGGCTGCCGCCCGGTGTCAGCGTGACCTCACGGCGCACAGTCGGATAACCCAGCAGTGGCACAATCAGCCCGGCCGCCAGCGCGGCGGCAACGACACTGTTGGCGCGGGCACTGTGAATGCAGGCCAGCTCACCGGGTAGCGTTTCCACCAGCTCCCAGGTACCGGGCAGCTTGCGCCCCGGCCGCTGCTGCAGATTGACCCAGACCCGGCTGCCCGGCCCGCCGCAATTCTTCATCGAACCGGTGTTGGGGCAATGCAGCGTCAGCTCACGCCCATCATCCAGGCGGATATCGGCGAGAAACCGCTTGTAGCGCTGCAGCAAGGTGCCGGCCACCAGCGCCGGCTCGTAGGGAATCAGCATCCCGGTCGGCGGTCCAGGCCGCGGGCAATGCGCTCCACCGCCTGTTCGAGGCGCTCCAGGGAATTGGCGTAGGCAAACCGCACGTGCTCGGTGGCACGGTAATGGCCGAAATCCAGCCCCGGGGTAATGGCCACATGTTCAGTTTCGATCAGGTGCTGGCACAGTTGCTGGCTGTCGGTGGTAAAAGCCGTGGCATCGGCATACAGATAGAATGCGCCATCGGGCGTCTGCGGAATGCCGAAGCCCAGTTCACGCAGCGCCGGCAGCAGAAAATCCCGGCGCCGATGAAAGGCTTCGCGGCGCGCCTCGCAGATGGCCAGGCTCTCCTCGCTGAAGGCGGCCAGGGCCGCCCGCTGCGATAGATGCGGAGCACAGATGTAAAGGTTCTGCGCCAGCTTCTCCAACTCGGGTACCGCAGCCTCCGGCGCAATCAGCCAACCCAGGCGCCAGCCGGTCATGCCGAAATATTTGGAAAAACTGTTCAACACCCAGGCATCCGGCGCCACTTCCAGCACCGAGGTGGCATCGCAGCCGTAGGTCAGGCCGTGGTAGATCTCGTCGACAATCAATTGTCCGCCCAGCCGCCGGGTGGTATCGGCCAGCGCGGTGAGTTGCGCCCGGCTCAGCACGCTACCCGAGGGGTTGGCCGGCGAGGCGCAGAGCACGGCGGCGCTGGCGCTGTCCCAGTGCTGCTCGACCAGTTCCGGGGTCAGTTGATAGCCGCTTTGGGCATCCGCCGGGATCAAGGTTGCCTGGCCTTCGACCAGCCGCAGGAAATGCCGGTTGCACGGGTAGGCCGGGTCGGCCATCAGCACCTTGCTGCCGGGGTTCACCAGCAGCGCGCTGATCAGCAGCAGGGCACCGGAGCCGCCGGGAGTGATCACCACCCGCCGCGGGTCCAGGTCGATACCGTAGCGCTGCTGATAGAAGCCGGCTACCGCTTCACGCAGGGCCGGCAGCCCCAGTGCTGGCGTGTAATCGGTGCAGCCGGCCGCCAGTGCAGCCTGACCGGCGCGCATGATGGGCTCGGGCGTACCGAAATCCGGCTCGCCGATCTCCATGTGAATGACATCGCGCCCCTGCGCTTCAAGTGCCTTGGCCCGTTCCAGTACGGCCATGACATGAAAAGGCTCGATCTCCCCGATCCGGTGCGCCCAGCGCTGCCCCACCATGACTTCCTCCGCTGCCACTGCAGATAAAACCGCCATGATACCTGTGGCGATGGATGCTCGGCCAACCAAAATCCGAGCTATGCTGACACTGTAACGCTCCCGGCTACGGCCCGCCCTTGATAGCCCGGCAAGCCCGCGGGGCGGGCGCGGAATGGGTCAGCGCTGCCTAAAGTCGGCAAAAAGTAGCTTCGCAGATCGGGTTCTGGTAGTTTTGCCCGCTTGCAGGCCACAGGCTGCACCCCCGCCGGTCAGTAGTGGTGTCGACCTGGCACAGGATGATTGAGCTAAAAGTGAGGCTGTTCTCATGCCCAGCAATACCAAAGAAAAGAATGCATTGTTGATTCGCGGTTTCGTCCCGTACAAGGAAGAGAAAGGCGAGGAGTATATGAACGAGCGTCAGCTCGAGCATTTCGCCAACATTCTCAATGGCTGGAAACGCGAACTGATGGAGGAAGTGGATCGCACCGTATCCTACATGCAGGATGAGGCAGCCAACTTCCCCGATCCGGCCGACCGCGCCAGTCAGGAAGAAGAGTTCAGCCTGGAACTGCGTACCCGCGATCGCGAGCGCAAGCTGATCAAGAAGATCGATCAGACCCTGCAGCGCATCGAGGACGAAGACTACGGTTTCTGCGACTCCTGCGGTGTCGAAATCGGTATCCGCCGCCTCGAAGCCCGTCCCACGGCCACCCTTTGCATCGACTGCAAAACGCTGGCTGAGATCAAGGAAAAGCAGATCGGCGGCTGACCCGTCAGCGACCCGGTGGCAGACAGCGCTTCGCGCAACCTGTCTGCCACAGCTCGATCCACCCGCAAGGCCCTGTCGCCATGCCCTCCCCCTACATCGGGCGTTTCGCCCCCACCCCCAGTGGCTACCTGCATTTCGGCTCACTGCTGGCCGCGGTCGCCAGCTATCTGGACGCGCGCCAGCATCACGGCCAGTGGCTGGTCCGGATCGAGGACCTGGACACTCCCCGCAACGTGCCCGGCGCCAGCGATCACATACTGCGCACCCTGGATGCCTATGGCCTGCACTGGGATGGCGACATTGTCTACCAGAGCGAGCGCCTGCCGTTGTACCAGCAGGTCATCGACCATTGGCTGCAAACCGGCCTGGCTTACCATTGTGACTGCTCGCGCAAGACCATTCTCGAACAGGGGGGCGTCTACCCCGGGACCTGCCGTGAGCGCCACCTGCCCGCCGCGCCGGACCATGCGGTACGGGTACAGATCGCGGGTCAACCACTGGTATTCCGGGATCGCTTGCAGGGTGAATTCCACCAGACGCCGGGCGGGCTTTCGGGTGACTTCATCATTCGCCGGCGCGATGGCATCATTGCCTATCAACTGGCGGTGGTGGTTGACGACATCGCCCAGCGGGTGACCGATATCGTGCGTGGCGCCGACCTGCTGGACTCCACGCCCCGCCAATTATGGCTTTACCAGTTGCTGCAGCAGCCAGCACCGCGCTACCTGCATGTCCCCCTGGTGATGCGCGAGGATGGCGAGAAGCTGAGCAAACGGCTGGGCTCGACGCCGCTGGAGCCCAGACTGGCCACTGCCACCCTGCATCGGGCACTCACCGTATTGGCCCAGGACCCGCCGCCAGAGCTGGCCAGCGCGCCGGTCGGCGAACAACTCGCCTGGGCTGTGGCACACTGGCAGCCGCAGAAGCTTCCGGCAAAACGGCAGATTCCGGAGCCGAGGACATAATCCATGTACATCTACCGCCTGGTATTGCTGCTGGTCATCGGCATCTACCTGTTCTCACCGGCCATCATGGACTGGTGGATCGAGCCCATGGGCGCCTGGTATCGGCCCTATGTCCTGTGGCTTATCCTGATCATCGCCGGCATGCTGCTGCAGAGCCCAAGGGATACCGATGAGCTTTGAACTCAGTCTGCTGATACTGCTCAGCGTCGCCTATCTGGTCATCCTGTTCAGCGTGGCCTGGGCCACCGAACGGGGGTTGCTGCCAAGCGCCGTGGTGCGCCATCCGGCGATCTATACCTTGTCCATCGGCGTGTATGCCAGCGCCTGGGCCTTCTATGGCACCGTTGGCCTGGCCTACCAGTACGGCTACGGCTTTCTCACCTATTACCTCGGTGTCTGCGGCGCCTTCCTGCTGGCGCCGGTGTTGCTCAACCCGATTCTGCGCATCACCCGCACCTACCAGCTGTCGTCCCTGGCTGACCTGTTCGCCTTCCGCTTTCGCAGCACCTGGGCGGGCACCCTGACCACCGTCTTCATGCTGTTGAGCATGTTGCCGCTGCTGGCGCTGCAGATCCAGGCGGTTACCGACTCGGTACAGATCCTCACCCACGATCCGCGCCAGCGACCGGTGGCGCTGGGTTTCTGTCTGCTGATCGTGCTGTTCGCCATCCTGTTCGGTGCCCGGCATATCTCGGCCCGGGAAAAACATGAAGGACTGGTGATCGCCATCGCCTTCGAATCCCTGGTCAAACTGTTGTGTCTGTCTGCGGTCGGGCTGTATGCGCTGTTCGTGGTGTTCGAAGGCCCATCGGGGCTGGAGCTGTGGTTGAGCCACAATCAGGAAGCGCTGAAAACCCTGCACAGCCCGCTGCAGGAAGGCCCCTGGCGCACCCTGTTGCTGGTGTTCTTCGCCGCCGCCATCGTCATGCCGCACATGTACCACATGGCTTTCACCGAAAACCTCAATCCCCGCGCGCTGAGCTCGGCCAGTTGGGGCCTGCCGTTGTTCCTGCTGCTGATGAGCCTGGCCATTCCGCCGATTCTCTGGGCGGGGCTCTATCTGCGGGTGCCAACCAGCGCCGAGTACTACACCCTCGGTCTCGGCGTCGCAGCCGGCGCCGACTGGCTTACCCTGGTCGCCTTCATCGGCGGTATTTCCGCTGCCAGCGGGCTGATCATCGTGGTGACGCTGGCGCTGTCGGGCATGGTGCTCAACCATCTGGTGCTGCCGGTGTATCAGCCGAGCGCCGACAACAACATCAATATCTACCGCTGGCTGCTGTGGACCCGGCGCAGCCTGATCGCCGCCATCATCATGGCCAGCTACGGTTTCTATCACCTGCTGGACTCGGACCAGCCGCTGACCAACCTGGGCATCACCTCCTTCGTCGCTACCGTGCAGTTCCTGCCCGGCGCCCTGTCGGTACTGTATTGGCCGCAGGCCAATCACCGCGGCTTCATCTGTGGCCTGATCGCGGGCATGGCCATCTGGGCCTGCACCCTGCTGCTGGTCATGGTCACCGGCATCGACACCCTGCAGGTGCTGGGCTTGCAGGTAACTCTGGATTCAGAGTCCTGGCACGTCGCGGCGATCGCTTCGCTGACCGCCAACATCGTCGTGTTCACCCTGGTCTCGCTGTTCACCCGGCGCTCGCCCGACGAGGTCAGCGCCGCCGAAGCCTGCCTGGTCGACAATGTCCGGCGTCCCCAGCGCATGGAGCTGGTCGCCAGCTCGCCCCAGGAGTTCGCCCAGCAGATGGCCAAACCGCTGGGCAACAAGGCCGCCCAACAGGAAGTCGAGCAGGCCTTGCGTGACCTCAAGCTGCCCTTCGACGAACGCCGTCCCTACGCCCTGCGGCGCCTGCGCGACCGCCTGGAGGCCAACCTGTCCGGGCTGATGGGGCCGGCGGTGGCGCAGGAGATGATCGAGACTTTCCTGCCGTTCAAGCTGGCGCGCAACGGCTATGTCACCGAGGATATCCATTTCATCGAGAACCGCCTGGAGGATTACCATTCCCGGCTGACCGGCCTGGCCGCCGAACTGGATGCACTGCGCCGCTATCATCGCCAGACCCTGCAAGACCTGCCCATGGGCGTCTGCTCGCTGGCCCAGGACAATGAGGTGCTGATGTGGAACCGGGCGCTGCAGACCCTCACGGGTATCACTGCCGAAAGCGTGATCGGCTCCCGCCTGGAGAACCTGCCAGCGCCCTGGAACGAACTGCTGGAGCGGCTGGTCAACGATGAATCGGCGCACCTGCACAAGCAGAAGCTGATCAACCATGGCCAGACCCAGTGGTTGAACCTGCACAAGGCAGCGATCGACGAACCCGGTAATGCGCGCGGCGGGCTGGTCTTGCTGATCGAGGATCAGACCGAAACCCAGATGCTCGAGGAAGAGCTGATCCATTCCGAACGGCTGGCCTCGATCGGCCGCCTGGCCGCCGGCGTGGCCCACGAAATCGGCAATCCGATCACCGGTATCGCCTGCCTGGCGCAGAATCTGCGCGAAGAGTCCATGCAGGCCGAGACCCTGGAGGCAGCCGAACAGATCCTTGAGCAGACCCGCCGGGTATCGCGCATCGTGCAGTCCATGGTCAATTTCGCCCATGTCGGCAGCCGCCACAACAATGCCAATGATGAAGTCGATCTGGCCGCGTGCACCAATGAGGCCATTCACCTGCTGTCACTGAACCGCAGGGGCCCCGAGGTCAACTATGTTAACCTGTGCGATACCACTCACCGGGTAGCCGGTGATAGCCAGCGTCTGGTGCAGGTTCTGATCAACCTGCTGGGCAATGCCCGCGATGCCAGCCGCAGCGGTGACAGCGTCACCATCCGGACCGCCGCGGATGAGCATCAGATACTGCTGACGGTCGAGGATCAGGGCAGCGGCATCGAGAGCGAACTCAAGGACCGGTTGTTCGAACCCTTTTTCACGACCAAGGAGCCGGGTGCGGGTACCGGGCTCGGGCTGGCGCTGGTGTACTCGATCATCGAGGAGCATTATGGTCAGATAACGGTAGACAGCCCCATCGATGATGCAACTCAGCGGGGAACCCGGTTCACCATTACGTTACCCCGCTATGGCGTCTTTTAGTTACGGCAGCGCCTGACCGTCGTTGGATGCTGCCGCATAGAGGTAGATATGTCGCATATTCTGGTTGTTGAAGACGAGCCCATCATTCGCACTGCACTGCGGCGGCTGCTGGAACGCCACCAATACCAGGTCAGTGAGGCTGGCGCGGTTCACGAAGCCGTCGAGAACCACAATCTGGACGATTTCGCGCTGATCATCAGCGACCTGCGTCTGCCCGGCGAGCCAGGGACCGAGCTGATTCGGCGCGCGCGCAATACGCCGGTGCTGATCATGACCAGCTATGCCAGCCTGCGTTCGGCGGTGGATTCGATGAAGCTCGGCGCCGTGGACTACATCGCCAAGCCTTTCGATCATGAGGAAATGCTGCAGACCGTAGCGCGCATCATCGACGCCAACCAGCAGGCCCGCGCCACACCCGCCCCCGCTGCCACGACAGCGGAACCGAGCGATGCCGGTGACGATGACACCCAGTCCATGGGCATCATCGGCGCCAGCCCGGCGATGGCGACCCTGTTCAAGCGCATCCGCAAGGTCGCCCCGACCATGTCTACCGTGCTGATCCAGGGTGAATCAGGCACCGGCAAGGAGCTGGTCGCGCGCGCCCTGCACGAAAACTCGCCGCGGGCCAGCGCGCCGATGATCTCGGTCAACTGCGCGGCGATTCCCGAGACCCTGATCGAGTCCGAACTGTTCGGCCATGAAAAGGGCGCCTTCACCGGCGCCGTAGCCGGGCGTACCGGGCTGGTCGAAGCAGCGGATGGCGGCACGCTGTTTCTCGACGAAATCGGCGAATTGCCGCTGGAGGCCCAGGCGCGCCTGTTGCGGGTATTGCAGGAAAGCGAAATCCGCCGGGTCGGCTCCGTGCAATCACAGAAGGTGGATGTGCGACTGGTTGCGGCCACTCACCGCGATCTCAAGACCCTGGCGCGCCAGGGCCTGTTCCGTGAAGACCTGTACTACCGGCTGAACGTCATTGAGCTGCGCCTGCCACCACTGCGTGAACGCGGCGACGATGTCATGCTGATCGCCGAGGCGCTGCTGGCCCGGATCGGCCGTAACATGGGCACGCCCACCCTGCACTTCAGCAAGGAAGCAGCCGAGTCCATCCGCCACTACCAGTGGCCCGGCAACGTTCGCGAATTGGAGAATGCCATCGAGCGGGCAGCCATTCTCTGTGACGAGGATGAAATCTCCACTGACCTGCTGGGTATCGAGCCGGACATCGAGCAGGAGCGCACCTCCCAGGCCACCAGCGCCCTCGAGTCCATGCGCTCGCCCAGCTCACCGAGTTCCGAACCGGCCGAAGACCTGTCACTGGAAGATTACTTCCAGCATTTTGTCCTCGAGCACCAGGAACACATGACCGAGACCGAGCTGGCGAACAAGCTGGGTATCAGCCGCAAGTGCCTGTGGGAACGGCGCCAGCGCCTGGGTATCCCGCGCAAGAAAACCGCCAACTCCTGAATTTGCGACGGTCCTCCTCCATATGGAGGATTCCGCGGCAGCGTATCCAAGGCAAAGTGTTACCTGTTACCTGTCTCCCCCGGAAGAACTGTTACCCCTCACCCACAAGGGGTAACACTTTAACGGGGCATAAGGTAACGAATCTCTCCTCGCCCCCGCCCCAAATTTCCTTAGAAAACCGCAACCATTTGATTTACAAGAGTTTTAAAAAACTGGCACGGCAAATGCTTTATTACAGACACAACAAGAATAAAAACCAGGCAAGACCCCATAACAAAAACAAGATTCAGCTCCACACCTAACAAGAACAACATGTGCGAGTGCAGCAAACTGATTCTTTTGGAGAATAGGAAACACCGCAGGCGAACGTAATGTTCGATTGGAAACCGAGAAAAATAAAAGTTGCCCAAGCAACCTACCGGTCCCGATACCAATTTTGGTCGAAGCAGTTTCCCGAGCATCCAAAGCAATCCGCTTGCTTTAGGCAACCCGGGATGGGTTTAACGGGGTGACACTGTTGCCCAGCCCAAAAGAACAAGAAACAGCTCAGATAACAACAATAAAAAACCATTAGGGGGAGTGAGTACTCCCCTTGAGCTTTCCCTTCCAGCATCACCAACAGCATCTTCCCCTACCGCTTCCCTACAATTCCCCCGTCATTCACGCTAGAATGGGCGCCTGTTGATACAGGCAACACTGTATTCGAAACCGACCTTACGTCTATCCAGTGCCTTGCCCATGACATTCATGTTGACTTCGGGCTTTTTGAAGCCTCTGTAAAATGTAGCTGCCAGGGACATCCAGCGCCGCCGTGTTTCACAGGGATTCGAGGTCTGGGTTGAAGACGCCGGTGGACTACCCACTCATATGATTCGCAAGCTACTGAAAAAGATTCCCTCTCCCTTCGGGCGACCCGCCCATAGGCGCACCACGCCCGCCATTATTCCGCCCAGCCAACATGCATTGCAACGCAGCCAGATCAGCCGCAACGCGGTGACGGTGGTCGAACGCCTGCAGCAGGCCGGCTATCAGGCCTTCGCCGTCGGCGGCTGCGTTCGCGACCTGCTGCTGGAAATGGCCCCCAAGGACTATGACGTCGCTACCAGCGCCACACCCGAACAGGTCCGCGCGACCTTTCGCAATTGCCGCCTGATCGGCCGGCGCTTCAAACTCGCCCATGTCTACTTCGGCCGCGAGATCATCGAGGTGGCGACCTTCCGCGCCGGCCATGCCGATGACGACGACGGCGACCTGGGCCGCGAGCAATCGCTGCAGAGCGAATCGGGCCGGTTGTTGCGTGATAACGTCTACGGCACCCTGGAGCAGGATGCCCAGCGCCGCGACTTCACCATCAACGCGCTGTACTACGATGTCTGCACCGGCAACATCCATGATTACGCCAACGGTCTGCAGGACATCCGCAACGCCCGGGTACGCCTGATCGGTGATCCGGTACAGCGCTATCAGGAAGACCCGGTGCGCATGCTGCGCGCGGTACGCTTCGCGGCCAAGCTGGATTTCGAGATCGAACCGCACAGCGCCGCCCCCATCGCCGAGCTGGCCGAACTGTTGTACGACATCCCCGCCGCGCGGCTGTTCGATGAGGTACTCAAGCTGCTGCTCAACGGCCAGGGCGAGCGCACCTTCGACCTGCTGCTGGAATACGATCTGTTCGCGCCGCTGTTCCCGGACACCGATGAGGCTATCGACGACAACCCCGGCTATACCCTGAAACTGATTCGCCAGGCCCTGCGCAACACCGATGACCGCATCCACCAGGGCCGCCCGGTCACCCCGGCGTTCCTGTTTGCCGCGCTGCTCTGGCCGGCATTGCCCCAGCGCACCCGCGAACTGGAGGAACAGGGCATTCCGCTGATTCCCGCCCAGCAGCAGGCGACCCATGAGCTGTTGGTCGAGCAATGTCGACATACCGCCATTCCCAAGCGCTTCAGTATTCCGTTGCGGGAGATATGGGACATGCAACCGCGCCTGGAACGGCGTAACGGCCGACGCGCCGACCAGATGCTCGAGCACCCGCGCTTTCGTGCCGCCTACGACTTCCTGTTGCTGCGCGAAGAGGCCGGCGAGGATACCGGGGGCCTGGGCCAGTGGTGGACCCGCTACCAGGATGTCGGCGCGGATGAACGGCGCCGCATGATCCAGCAATTGAGCAGCCGTGATCCGGCCGGCAAGCGTGGGCGCCCACGCCGCAAGCGCAAGCCCCAGGGCGGGTCGGACCATTGATGCAGCGCTGTTTTATTGCTCTGGGCAGCAACCAGGCCGATCCCGCCCTGCAGGTAAGCCACGCCGTCACTGAACTGGCGAAGCTGCCGCAATCACGCCTGCTGGCGTGCTCGGCGCTGTACCGCAGTGCGCCGCTGGGGCCGCAGGACCAGCCGGCCTTCATCAATGCCGTGGCCATGCTCGACACCGAGCTGGATCCCGAGGCTCTGCTGGACGCTTTGCAGGACATCGAACAGCGTCGCGGCCGGGTGCGCAAGGCCGAGCGCTGGGGACCGCGCATTCTGGATCTTGATCTGCTGCTATACGGTGACCGGATAATCGACACGCCGCGCCTGCAGGTGCCGCATTATCATATGCATGCCCGTTCCTTTGTGTTGTATCCGCTGGCAGAATTGGCAGCGGATCTGACCTTGCCCGATGGCACATCGCTACAGCAGCTGCTGACGACCTGTCCGCCGACGGATCTGGAGCGGCTGCCGGGCACCGTCGTACAAGGTTGAAATATGTATTTTCTGGAGCATCATCGTTCAAGTCAGGAAGACTATACTGCCGGAGCTGGGGTCAGCTCGGGCAGTCGGAGCGACAGTCAGCCCGCCTGCCTGCCGATCACAGCCATGTTGCCTCTCGAAGGCCGAAATACTGGAATCTGCCATGCCTGACATTACCCTGACCACGCTCAACAAGCTCAAGCAGACCGGCGAGAAGTTCGCCTGCCTGACCGCTTATGATGCGCTTTTCGCCCACCTGGAAAGCACTGCAGGCGTTGAACTGCTGCTGATCGGCGACTCGCTGGGTATGGTGCTGCAGGGGCACGACAGCACCCTGCCGGTCACCATCGAGGATATGGAATACCACACCCGGGCGGTCAAGCGCGGCAACCAGGGCGCACTGATCATGTCGGATCTGCCGTTCATGACCTGCGCCACCCTGGATCGCGCACTGGATGCCAGTACCCGCCTGATGCAGGCCGGTGCGCATATCGTCAAGCTGGAGGGCGCCGGCTGGCTGGCCGACACCATCAGCGTGCTGACCCGCAATGGTATCCCCGTGTGCGCCCACCTGGGGCTGACGCCGCAGAGCGTTAACGTCACTGGCGGCTACAAGGTGCAGGGGCGCGAAGAGGCGCAGGCCAAGGCGCTGCTGGCGGATTCGATTGCCCTCGCCGAGGCCGGCGCGGCCCTGTTGCTGCTGGAATGCGTACCCAGCGCGCTGGCGGCGGAAATTACCCGCGCGGTGAACATTCCAGTGATCGGTATCGGCGCCGGGCCGGATACCGACGGCCAGATGCTGGTGGTGCATGACATGCTCGGTCTGTCATTCAATGGTCGCATGGCCAAGTTCGTGAAGAACTTCATGGCCGGTCAACCGGATATCCAGTCGGCGCTGCGCGCTTACGTGGCCGCGGTGAAAGCAGTCGAATTCCCCACCGCCGAGCACGAGTTCTGACACCATGAACACACTGCACTCCATTGCCCAGCTGCGCGCCGCCCTGGCGCGCGCGCGCCAGGAGAACAAACGTATCGGCCTGGTACCGACCATGGGCAATCTGCATGAGGGCCATATCGCCCTGGTGGCGAAAGCCCTGCAGCGTACCGACTATGTGGTGGTCAGTATCTTCGTCAACCCGCTGCAGTTCGGTGCCAACGAGGACCTGGACAGTTACCCGCGCACCCTGGCGGAAGACCAGCGCAAGCTGCTGGATGCCGGTGCCCATATGGTGTTCGCGCCCAACGTCAGCGAAATGTATCCCGAGGGCATGGATGGACACACCTTGATCAGCGTGCCCGTGGTGTCCGAGGGTTTGTGCGGCGCCAGCCGTCCCGGCCATTTCAACGGGGTATCGACGGTGGTGGGCAAGTTGCTGAATATCGTGCAGCCGGATCTGGCGGTGTTCGGTGAAAAGGATTTCCAGCAACTGGCGGTGATTCGCAAGATGGCCCACGATCTCTGCCTGCCGGCGCAGATCATGGGCGCGCCCATCGTGCGCGCCGAGGATGGCCTGGCGTTGTCATCGCGCAATGGCTACCTGAGCGAGGAACAGCGCCGCATCGCACCGCATCTGCACCAGACCCTGCAGCAGATCCAACAGCAGCTGGAAAGCGGGCGCCGCGACTTTCCGGCCATCATCGAAGAAGCACGCCTCGCACTGATCGAGGCTGGCTTCCAGCCCGATTACCTGGATCTGCGCGAGGCCGAAACCCTGCAACCGGTCGCTGCAGACACCCAGGATGTCGTCATTCTCGCTGCGGCCTTCCTCGGCACTACCCGCCTGATCGACAATCTCCGCGTCAGCCTCGCCTGATGCTTCCCCAGCCGGGCTTCTGCCCGGCTGGTAGTCCATTTGATATAGACCAAAGAAGGGTTGAATTGCCCCTCGTTCTGGTCGACGCTTGATCCAAACCGAACCACGCAGAGACCGTGTGCTCCGTCGCGGCATTTCTGCGGTCAACAATAACAACAGAGGACCACGCCATGTACAAGATCGAGCAACACCAGGTGTCCGAGGCAGCCCGGCGCAATACCCATCTTGATGCCGACGGCTATGAACGCCTGTATCGTCAGTCCATCGAGCAGCCGGATACCTTCTGGGCCGAGCAGGCCAACCGCTTCGTCGAGTGGATGCAGCCCTGGAGCAAGGTGCAGGAAAGCAATATGGTCCGTGGCGAGGCAGCCTGGTTCATCGACGGCAAGCTGAACGTCAGCGCCAACTGCATCGATCGTCATCTGGCAACGCGTGGCGACCAGACCGCGATCATCTGGGAAGGTGACGATCCCGGCCAGGACCGCCGCATCAGCTATCGCGAATTGCATGAACAGG
>DXBL01000343.1 GCA_019116555.1 Candidatus Pseudomonas excrementavium | reverse complement strand
AGCACGTCCTCGATATCCGTGATGCCCCAGTTGCCCTGCAGGCGCTGCCGATAGGCCCGGCCAAAGCCCACACTGCCCCGATAATTCAAGTCAACCACGGCAAAGCCGCGCTGGGTCCAGAACTGGATGCGATTATCCAGCACCGGATAACAGGCGGATGTCGGCCCGCCGTGGGTAAAGATCACCAGTGGCGGCAGCTCATCCTTGGCCAGGATCACCTTGCTGTTACGCGGGGAGTAATAGAAGCCATGGGCCGTTTCCTGATGCGCCGTCGGGTAGGCGATGGATTCGGGGCGGGAAATATCCACTGCGGCCAGGCTGGTGGCTGCCTGCGCCAGCGCTTTGACCTCGCCACTGTCGAGGTCGATGCGCAATACCGCAGCACTGCAATCGGGCGAGCTGGCCAGGCAGAACAAACCGGTGTGATTGTGCGCCAGGGCGCGAAAACGCGTATAGCCCTGGGCCAAGGGGCGTTCGGTAGATCCATCAGGCCCAGTCACCGTCAGGCGGGCATATCCCTGGTCGCTCCATGCCACCGCCAGGCGACCGTTGGGCAAGGCCAGATAATGCCGGGGATTCAATTGCCAGGGCGCGGGAGCGTGGTCGGCGTTGCGTGAAGGCAGTTGCTGCCATTGCTGACCATCGACCTGCCGCCAGGGCTGCCAATAACCGCTGCGGTCAGTCAGACACAGCAGCTGCCCTCGGTCGCCAAACAGCGGTTGCTGCAGCGACTCGTCATTACCCATGCGCTCGACAGCGGTCGGCAACCCATGGTCATCCAGGGCCGTCCAGCACAGGGTGCTGTTGGTCCAGGGTAGTTCCGGTCGTTGCCATTCGATCCAGGCCAGGCGCTGACCATCCGGGCTGATACAGGGACTGTTGTAGAAGTCCGCGCCTTCGGCCAGCAGTTGCCGCTGGCCATCAAGACCAATGGCGACCAGCCGGTGGATGGCCCGGTTTTCGAGATGCTCCTCCTCCACCGCGATAATACGTTGCCGGAGCGGGTCGAACACCAATCCCCCGTAACGGCGGTTATCCAGGCCGGTCAGTTGCTTACAGCCCCGCTCTTGCAGCGATTGACGGTACAGCTGCTGGTCTGCCTCATTGACGAATACCAGCTCGTCGCCAGCAAGGCAAAGCGCTCCGCCGCCATATTCATAGACCCTGCTGCGCACACTGTAGCCATCCGGAGTCAGCCGTCGGATGCCGTCCGGCGTCCACTCCATTACCGCGCTACGCCCTTCCCCCGGCAAAAACTCCACCCAGAGCACCCGCTGTTCATCGCAGGTCAGATCGGCGTAATCCGTGCCGCCGGCAATCGCTTCGGCAGCGGAAAAGGCACTGGGCCAATGGCCGGCTGCGTCAACCCTTGCAGATGATTCGGGAGGTACGTTCATTGCGGAAGATCAACTCCTCGACAGGTGGCTGTAGCAGCTCGGCTTCGGCCCGCGCCGCCAGGATCTGATGATGATGGGGAGACTTGCTGCATACCGGGTCCGCCTGGGTAGCATCACCGGTCAGCATATAGGCCTGACAGCGGCAACCACCAAAATCCTGATGTTTTTCCGGGCAGGAGCGACAGGGCTCCTGCATCCAGTCATCGCCCCGATAACGGTTGAAGCCGAAGGAGTCGTACCAGATATGCGACAGGCTATGCTCGCGTACATTGGGAAAGGTCACCGGCAGCTGTCGCGCGCTATGGCAAGGCAAGGCGGTACCGTCGGGGGTAATGGTCAGGAAGATATTGCCCCAGCCATTCATGCAGCCCTTGGGCCGATCCTCATAGTAGTCCGGAGTTACCAGAATCAACTTGCAGGGATGGTCCTGTTCCGCCAGCCTGGCGCGGTAGCGGTTGGTAACCACTTCGGCGTGATCCAGCTGCGCCTTGGTCGGTAGTAATCCGGCGCGATTCAGATGTGCCCAGCCATAGTATTGGCAGGTGGCCAATTCTACAAAATCGGCTTCCAGCGCCAGACACAGCTCGATGATCTTCTCGATCTGATCGATATTGTGCCGGTGGGTGACGAAGTTCAGCACCATCGGATAGCCGGCAGCCTTGACCGCCCGGGCCATGGCCAGCTTCTGGTCGAACGCCTTGCGCGATCCGGCCAGCATGTTGTTGACCTCGCTGTCCGAGGCCTGGAAGCTGATCTGGATATGATCCAGCCCTGCCTTCAGAAACTCGTCGATGCGCGCCTGGTTCAGTCCCATGCCGGAGGTGATCAGGTTAGTGTAGTAGCCCATATCCCGCGCGGCCTTGATCAGCTCGGCCAGATCGTCACGCACCAGCGGTTCGCCACCGGAGAAGCCGAGCTGGGCAGCACCCAGCGCGCGCGCCTGGCTGAATACATCAATCCATTGGGCAGTGGTCAGTTCCTGTTTATGTTCGGCAAATTCCAGCGGGTTGGAGCAATAGGGGCACTGCAGCGGGCAGCGGTAGGTCAGTTCGGCCAACAGCCACAGCGGCGGTCCCTGTTCGGGCCGGTCTTGCATGTCAGCGAAAACGGATCCAGCGTTGTTCATGGGCTTCCCCGATAAAGGCCAGCACGTCTTCATCCAGTTCAGGTGCAGACGGAAAACAGGCTTGCAGCTCGGCAATGATGTCGTTGATCGAGCGTTGGCCGTCGACCCGTTTCAACACCTCGGCGGCGCTTTCATTGAGTTTGACCATGCCTTCGGGATAGAGCAATACATGGCAGTTCTGCACTGGCTCCCATTGCATCCGGTAGCCGGGACGCAACGCCGGCACGGCGGTGGGCTGCGGTATGCTCATAAGCGGATCCCCCGGTGCCAGACAGGTTGGTTGGTAACCGTATGGTATGGCGCACGGTCCAGCTCATAGGCCATCGACATGGCATCCAGCATACTCCAGAGGATATCCAGCTTGAATTGCAGGATCTCGAGCATGCGCTGCTGGGCCTCGTAAGTCTGGTAATGGTCCAGGGTAATACGCAGCCCATGCTCCACATCCCGACGCGCTTCACCCAGCCGCGTGCGGAAATAGCGATAGCCCTGCGGATCGATCCAGGGGTAATGCTCCGGCCAGCTATCCAGCCGTGACTGGTGAATCTGCGGCGCAAACAGCTCGGTCAGCGATGAGCTGGCGGCCTCCTTCCAGCCAGCCCGGCGGGAGAAGTTGACATAGGCATCCACGGCAAAGCGGACGCCCGGCAATACGTGGCGTTGATCGAGCAGTTCATCCCGGCTCAGGCCCACAGCTTCGCCGAGCTGCAGCCAGGCTTCAATTCCACCCTCGCCGTCTGCGGTGCCGTCATGGTCGATGATCCGCTGCACCCATTCACGGCGTGCCGCGGCATCGTCGCAATTGGCCAGGATGGCTGCGTCCTTGAGCGGAATGTTGGTCTGATAATAGAAGCGGTTGGCCACCCAGCCGCGAATCTGTTCGGGGGTAGCCCGCCCTTCGTGCATGGCAATGTGGAAGGGATGATGGATATGGTAGTAACGGCCCTTGTCACGCAGGGCCTGTTCAAACGCCGCGCGGCTCATCGGCTCAGCTGACACACTACGTCTCCTTACAGGCTGATCACCATGCCGTCATGGGCGACCTCGATGCCGTGGCGCGTCAACTCAGCGCGTTCGGCCGAGTCTTCGTCCAGAATCGGATTGGTATTGTTGATATGGGTGAGCACGCGGCGACTCTGCGGATAGGCGCTGAGCACCTCGATCATGCCACCCTCCCCGCTCTGGGGCAGATGGCCCATCTCGCTGCCGAGCTTGGTGCCGACACCGGCGTGGAGCATTTCATCCTCGCGCCAGAGCGTGCCGTCCACCAGCAGGCAGTCAGCGCTGGCCATCGCCTCCCTGACCAGGTCGCTGGGCTGTCCCAGCCCCGGTGCATAAAAGAGTACCCCACCGGTGTTGGTGTCGCGTACCAGCAAGCCGATATTGTCGCCGGGGTGCGGGTCATGGCGGTGCGGCGAATAGGGCGGCGCGGCGCTGCGCAAGGGAATGGGCGTGAACTGCAGGCCCGGACAGGCGGGCACAGTGAAGTCGGCGTCGAGTTCGATGCGGTTCCACTGCAGCCCGCCGTTCCAATGCCCAAGAATATTGAATAACGGAAAACCGGTGGTCAGATCCTGATGCACCATTTCCGTACACCAGACCTGATGCGGACAACCCTCACGCAGGGTCAACAACCCCGTGGTGTGGTCTATCTGACTGTCCATCAGGATGATGCCGCCAATGGCGGTATCGCGCGACTGGCGGCCCGGTTGCAATACCGGCGTCTGTTCCAGTTGCGTACGGATATCCGGCGAGGCATTGCACAGCACCCAGTTGCCGCTACCGTCGGATAGGGCAATCGAGGATTGAGTGCGCGAACGGGCATTGATCTGCCCCTTGCGCAAGCCATCACAGTTGCGGCAATTGCAGTTCCACTGCGGAAAGCCTCCGCCAGCGGCAGAGCCTAGAATATGTATCAGCATGATTGAAACCCTGGATGCGGTTGCTTGACCGGTCCCGCGACGTGAACCGGCCAAACAACGCGCTTACGCTCAGCGGTTGGCGAAGTACATGGTGACTTCGAAGCCAATGCGCAGATCGGTATAGCTGGGTTTGGTCCACATAG
>DXBL01000342.1 GCA_019116555.1 Candidatus Pseudomonas excrementavium | reverse complement strand
TGGCTGTCGACAATGCCGGTAGTCGGCGAGTGCAGCCCCGCCACCGCCTGCAGTTCCGGCTCCAGCGTGCGGAGCTGCTGCGCATTCAGCGGCTCCAGCTCGACGCCATTGGTCGCCGCATTGCCGCGCAGCTTCTCCAGCGCCGGCAACTCGTCGGCGCTGGAGGCCACCAGCAGCTTGCCGATCCGCTGGTGCGGCACCTGATGCTCTGCACACCAGCGGTACAGCAAGGCCTGGCCCTGCCGACACAGCCGCGCCTTGCGCGAGCCCGGTGAATAATAGAGCCCCGCGTGGATCACCTCGCTGTTGCGGCTGGAGGCGTGCTGGCCCAGCCAGCCTTCCTGCTCCAGCACCAGCACCTCGCGGCCGGCCGTCGCCAGCCGCTGAGCGATGGCCAGGCCGATCACGCCCGCTCCCACCACGATGACCTCGGTGTCCGCCACAAGCTGCTCTCCCCTGCCCCTTTGCCGACATTCTGCCGAGCGATCCGGCACATGGGAAGATGAACAGTCCCCCCTTCTATAGCCCCGAAGCGCGGGCTGCACGTATAATGCCCGCCCTTGATTCAGATATTTGTGGAGAATGGCCATGACGCAGCGCAGGGCGAGTGTCGAGCGCAACACGTCGGAGACCCAGATCAAAGTGGAAATCAACCTGGACGGTACCGGCCAGGCGCACTTCGATATCGGCGTTCCCTTCCTCGAGCACATGCTGGACCAGGTAGCCCGGCACGGCCTGATCGATATGCATATCGAGTGTCGCGGCGACCTTCACATCGACGATCACCACACCGTGGAAGACGTCGGCATCACCCTGGGCCAGGCCTTCGCCAAGGCCGTCGGCGACAAGAAGGGGCTGCGCCGCTACGGCCACTCCTACGTGCCGATGGACGAAGCGCTGTCGCGCGTGGCGCTGGACTTCTCCGGCCGCCCGGGACTGCAGATGCACGTGCCCTTCACCCGTGCGGTGGTGGGTCGGTTCGATGTGGATCTGTTCCAGGAATTCTTCCAGGGCTTCGTCAACCACGCCCTGGTCACCCTGCACATCGACAACCTGCGTGGCGTCAACACCCACCACCAGATCGAGACGGTGTTCAAGGCCTTCGGCCGTGCCCTGCGCATGGCTGTCGAAATAGACCCGCGTATGGGCGATCGCATTCCCTCGACCAAGGGTTCGCTGTAGATGAGCTCGGTAGCCGTCATCGATTACGGCATGGGCAACCTGCATTCGGTCGCCAAGGCGCTGGAACATGCCGGCGCTCGCCAGATCATCGTCACCAGCGATGCCCAGCAGATTCTCGACGCCGACCGCGTGGTGTTGCCAGGCGTCGGCGCAATCCGCGATTGCATCAATGAACTGCGCCAGCTGGGATTGGGACAGGTGGTGCGCCAGGTGGCCAGCGAGAAGCCGCTGCTGGGCATCTGCGTCGGCATGCAGATGCTGCTCCAGCGCAGCGAGGAGAACGGCGGCGTCGACGGGCTGGGCCTGTTTCCCGGCACCGTGAAGTTCTTCGGTGATGATCTGCGCGAAGGTGACGTGCGCCTCAAGGTGCCGCACATGGGCTGGAATCAGGTCAAGCAGAGCGCCGACCATCCGCTGTGGCATCGCATCGAACAGGATGCGCGCTTCTATTTCGTGCACAGCTACTACGCCAGCCCCGAACGCACCAGTCAGTTGGCCGGGCGTTGCCACTACGGCGCGGACCTTGCCGCCGCACTGGCCCAGGACAATGTATTCGCCACCCAGTTTCACCCGGAAAAGAGCCATACCAATGGCCTGCAACTGCTGCAGAATTTTCTGGCCTGGGATGGGCGTTGGTAAACCGGAGCTTGCAGCTTCGGTTCTTTTCCAAAGGAAACAGACATGCTGATTATCCCCGCTATCGATCTCAAGGACGGCGCTTGCGTACGTCTGCGCCAAGGGCTGATGGACGATGCCACGGTATTCTCCGATGACCCGGTGGCCATGGCCGCCAAATGGGTCGAGGCCGGCTGTCGGCGGCTGCACCTGGTGGATCTGAACGGCGCCTTCGAAGGCCAGCCGGTCAATGGTGAGGTAGTCACCGCCATCGCCAGGCGTTATCCCGACCTGCCGATCCAGATCGGCGGCGGCATCCGCTCATTGGAAACCATCGAGCATTACGTCCGTGCAGGCGTCAGCTATGTGATCATCGGCACCAAGGCAGTCAAGCAGCCGGAATTTGTCGGTGAAGCCTGCCGCGCCTTCCCCGGCAAGGTGATCGTTGGCCTGGATGCCAAGGACGGGTTTGTTGCCACCGACGGCTGGGCCGAGGTCAGCGAGCTGCAGGTGATCGACCTGGCCAAGCGGTTCGAGGCCGATGGCGTGTCCGCGATCGTCTATACCGACATCGCCAAGGACGGCATGATGCAGGGCTGCAACGTCGAAGCCACCGCCGCACTGGCCAATGCCACCTCGATCCCGGTGATCGCCTCAGGCGGTATTCACAACCTGGGCGATATCCAGAACCTGCTGGATGCCCGCGCGCCCGGCATCATCGGCGCCATCACCGGCCGCGCCATCTACGAAGGCACCCTGGATGTAGCCGAAGCCCAGGCGCTGTGCGACCAGGCCGCGGGAGCACGCGCATGACCCTCGCCAAACGCATCATTCCCTGTCTCGATGTGGAAAACGGCCGCGTCGTCAAAGGCGTGAAGTTCGAGAATATCCGCGACGCCGGCGACCCGGTGGAAATCGCCCGCCGCTACAATGAGCAGGGTGCCGACGAGATCACCTTCCTCGACATCACGGCCACCCACGAAGGTCGCGATACCACCCTGCATACCGTCGAGCGCATGGCCAGCGAGGTGTTCATTCCGCTGACCGTGGGCGGTGGCGTGCGCACCGTGCAGGACATCCGCAACCTGCTCAATGCCGGCGCCGACAAGGTGTCCATCAACTCCGCCGCGGTGTTCACTCCGGAGTTCGTCGGCGAGGCTGCTGACCGCTTCGGCTCCCAGTGCATCGTCGTCGCCATCGACGCCAAGCGGGTATCCGCCCCGGGCGAGGCCGCGCGTTGGGAAATCTTCACCCATGGCGGCCGCAAGCCCACCGGGCTGGACGCGGTGGAATGGGCGAAAAAGATGGAAGCCCTGGGCGCTGGTGAGATCCTGCTGACCAGCATGGATCAGGATGGTGTGAAGAGCGGCTACGACCTGGGCGTGACCCGTGCCATCAGTGATGCGGTAGGTGTACCGGTCATCGCCTCCGGCGGCGTCGGCAATCTCCAGCACCTGGCCGATGGCGTACTGCTCGGCGGCGCCGATGCGGTGCTGGCTGCCAGCATCTTCCACTTCGGCGAATTCACCATCGCCGAAGCCAAGGCCTACATGGCCGAGCGCGGCATCGAGATGCGGTTGTAATCGGACC
This sequence comes from Candidatus Pseudomonas excrementavium, assembly GCA_019116555.1. GTDB lineage: Bacteria > Pseudomonadota > Gammaproteobacteria > Pseudomonadales > Pseudomonadaceae > Halopseudomonas > Halopseudomonas excrementavium. The sequence continues at coordinate 282 of DXBL01000342.1, read as the reverse complement.
TTTCGAACCGGGCGCCCTGCGGCCGCCCGGTTCTTCAACCCTGAGCTGATAGGTGTAGCCCCACCACCTCAACGCCGGTACTTGCGCGCCAGTAGCGCCTCCAGACTGACCACCTTCACTCCTTCCTCACGCTGCAGATCAGGCAGCCTCTGCTCCAGATATTCCAGCGTCTGCGGATAAGGGTGACCGATCACCAGCGCCGTGCCCTGCTTGCGGGCCAGCGTCAGGGCGCGCCGGAAGGCAGCGTCGATGGCCTCGAAAGTGCGTTCATTGTCGAGAAAC
>DXBL01000341.1 GCA_019116555.1 Candidatus Pseudomonas excrementavium | reverse complement strand
CGGATGCGTACCTTGTGCGGATTGCTGTCGATGTCACGCGGAGTGGCGAGGATGTTGTTCTTGTCCTTCAGGGCGATCACGCCGGCCTTGTCCAGCAGCAGCAGGGCGCGGCCGCCATTGGTGGCATCGTTGGGGATGGCAATGGTGGCACGGTTGGTGACTTCATCCAGCGACTTGAGCTTGTTGGAATAGATGCCGAAGGGCTCTACGTGCACATTGGCAACGCTGACCAGATCGGTACCGCGGCCCTTGTTGAACTCATCAAGATAGGGTTTGTGCTGGAAGAAGTTGGCGTCCAGACGGCCTTCGGCAACCTGCAGGTTGGGCTGCACGTAATCGGTGAAGACCTTGATATCGAGTTCCACACCGTCCTTGGCCAATGCGGGTTTGATGAACTCGAGGATCTCGGCGTGGGGAACCGCGGTGGCGGCGATGCTCAGTTTGTCTGCCGCATGGGCGCCAAAGGCAGTGGTCAGGGCCAGAACAGCAAGAATCTTCTTCATTGGAAACTCCGAAATAGACGGGAATGCAGGTTATCGTCCTGCTTATTTTCGTGAATAGTGTACGACCAGGCGGTCACCGACACTCTGCAGAATCTGCACCAGTACCAGCAACAGCACAACGGTCACTATCATGACATCAGTCTGGAATCGCTGATAGCCATAGCGAATGGCAAGATCGCCCAGACCGCCACCGCCGACCACGCCGGCCATCGCAGTATAAGACACCAGAGTAATGGCAATCACCGTAACCGCCGCGATGATGCCCGGACGGGCTTCGGGCAGCAGCGCCCGGGTAATGATCTGCCGGGTGCTCGCGCCCATGGACTGGGTAGCCTCAATGATGCCGCGGTCGACCTCACGCAGGGCGGTTTCCACCAGCCGGGCGAAGAAAGGCGTGGCGCCGACCACCAGTGGCGGGATCGCGCCGGCAACCCCCAATGAGGTGCCGGTGATCAGTTTGGTCACCGGAATCATCACGATCAGCAGAATGATGAAGGGCAGCGAGCGCAGGGCGTTGACGATCAGTGACAGCACCGCATACAGGCCGTTGCGCTGGAACATCTGCCGCGGCCCGGTGAGAAACAGCAGGATGCCCAGCGGCAGGCCGAACAGCACGGTAAAGAACAGCGAGCCGCCGAGCATCAGCAGGGTATCCAGGGTGGCGATCCAGATGTCATACCAGTCGATATTGCTGAACAGTTCGCTCATCCGCGTAATACCTCAACATGTACTTCGGCTGCTTCCAGTTGCGCCATGGCGGCGTCTACATCGCCGCCGATCAGCGCCAGTGTGAGCTGGCCGCAGGGCTCATCGCGGATGCGGTCGATGCGTCCGGCGAGAATGCTGTAATCCACCCCGGTGGCGCGGGCTACCCGGCCGAGCAGGGGAGCGAAGGTGGCTTCGCCAAGGAAGGTCAGGCGCAGAATGCGGCCCGGCACATGGGCAAAGTCCTCGGCCTGATCCTCGTCGCTTTCGTCATCGAACACGAAGCTGCGGGTGGTCGGGTGCTGCGGGTGCAGGAAGACATCGCTGACCTTGCCCTGCTCGACGATATGCCCACCATCCATGACCGCCACCTGATCGCACACCCGGCGGATCACATCCATTTCGTGGGTGATCAGCACGATGGTCAGCTTGAGTTCCTGGTTGATCTCTGCCAGTAGCTGCAACACCTGGCGGGTGGTATGGGGGTCGAGGGCGCTGGTGGCCTCGTCGCACAGCAGGATGTTGGGCTCGGTGGCCAAAGCCCGGGCAATGCCGACCCGCTGCTTCTGACCACCGGACAACTGTGCTGGATACTTGTTGGCATGCTCACTCAGGCCGACCCGGGCCAGCAGGGATTTCACCCGTTCGCTGATCTGTTTGCGATCGAACTCGCCAGCCAGGCGCAGGGGCAGGGCGACATTATCCGCCACGGTCGCCGAAGACAGCAGATTGAAATGCTGGAAGATCATGCCGACCCGCTGGCGGAAACGCCGCAGGCCCTGGGCATCCAGTGCGGTGACGTCCTCACCGTTGACGAAGATGCTGCCGCTGCTGGGTTCTTCCAGACGGTTGATCAGGCGCAGCAGGGTGCTCTTGCCCGCCCCCGAGTGGCCGATGATGCCATAGACCTGACCCGCTTCAATGGTCAGATCGGTATTGTGCAGGGCTGGAATGTCGCGCCCCGCTACCTGATAGGCCTTGGTTACCTGTTGAAATTCAATCACGGTGGTTCTCGTCAGACATGCTGTGGGCATTATGGCAGGACTGCAGGCGTTGGGCAGCTGCGCTATGCCTGTGATTTGGGGGCGCCGATCGAACAACGGCTCGCCAACCCTGGGAGGGACGAGCGCCAGCTCGTCCGCGGAGTTACCGGATGGCGCGGTATTGCAAGCCAGCCGGCTCATCAAACTGATGCTTGATGCTCCCAGGGGTAGAGGCGCAGGCATGGCACCGGCGCTCTACAGATATTGATCATTTGCACCCGGGGGCGGTGTTCATCTGTCACGCTCCAACAGCGGCCCGAGGAACTTTCCAGTATGGGACTGGGGCGCCTGGGCGATCTGTTCCGGGGTGCCGGTGGCGATGATCTTGCCACCCTTGGAGCCGCCTTCGGGGCCGACGTCCACGATCCAGTCCGCGGTCTTGATCACGTCCAGATTATGCTCGATCACCACCAGGGTGTTGCCGTGGTCGCGCAGGCGATGCAGCACATCGAGCAACTGCTGGATGTCGGCAAAATGCAGACCGGTGGTGGGCTCGTCGAGAATATAGAGCGTCTTGCCGGTATCGCGTTTGGACAATTCCCGGGCCAGCTTGACGCGCTGTGCCTCGCCGCCGGAAAGGGTGGTGGCGGACTGGCCGAGACGGACATAGGACAGCCCCACATCCATCAGCGTCTGCAGTTTACGCGCCAGTGCCGGCACTGCATCGAAGAAGGTGCGAGCCTCTTCGATGGTCATCTCCAGCACTTCGTGGATGCTCTTGCCCTTGTACTTGATTTCCAGCGTTTCGCGGTTATAGCGTTTGCTCTTGCACACATCGCAGGGCACATAGATGTCCGGCAGAAAGTGCATCTCCACCTTGATCAGACCATCGCCCTGGCAGGCCTCGCAACGCCCGCCCTTGACGTTGAAAGAGAAGCGCCCGGCCTTGTAGCCGCGCGAACGGGCCTCCTGGGTACCGGCGAACAGCTCGCGGATCGGCGTGAACAGCCCGGTATAGGTGGCAGGGTTGGAGCGCGGGGTGCGACCGATCGGGCTCTGGTCGATATCCACCACCTTATCCAGGTGCTGCAGACCATCGAAGCTGGCGTAGGGCGCCGGGTCCAGGGTGGTGGCACCGTTCAGGGCGGTGGCGGTGATCGGGTACAGGGTGTTGTTGATCAGCGTGGACTTGCCCGAGCCGGATACCCCGGTGACGCAGGTGAACAGGCCGACCGGAATCTCCAGGTTGACCTTCTGCAGGTTGTTGCCGCAGGCGCCCTTGAGCCGCAGCCATTGATCCTTGCGCACCGGGGTACGCTTGGCCGGCACCGGAATCTTCACCGCGCCGGACAGGTATTTGCCGGTCAGCGAAGCCGGGTCGTTCATCACCTGCTCCGGCGTGCCGTGGGAGACGATCCGGCCACCATGCACGCCCGCGCCAGGGCCAATATCGACTACATAGTCGGCCAGACGGATTGCGTCCTCGTCATGTTCCACGACGATCACCGTATTGCCCAGGTCGCGCAGGTGAATGAGAGTGCTGAGCAGGCGCTCGTTATCGCGCTGGTGCAGGCCGATGGAGGGTTCGTCGAGAATGTACATCACGCCCACCAGGCCGGCGCCGATCTGGCTGGCCAGACGGATACGCTGGGCCTCGCCGCCGGACAGGGTGTCGGCGCTGCGATCCAGGGCCAGGTAGTCGAGCCCGACATTGACCAGGAACATCAGTCGTGCGCGGATTTCCTTGAGGATCTTCTCGGCAATCTCGCCGCGGCTGCCCTTCAGCTTGAGCTGCTCGAAATACTCTGCCGCCGCGCCGACCGGCATGGTAGTGATGCCGGACAGGTTGCGCCCGTCGATGAACACGTGCCGAGCCTCGCGGCGCAGGCGGGTGCCATGACAGTCGGGGCAGGGCTGGGTGCTGAGGTACTTGCTCAGCTCCTCGCGCACGCTCTGGGATTCGGTTTCCCGGTAGCGGCGCTCCAGGTTGGGCAGAATGCCCTCGAACGGGTGTTCGCGCTTGACGATATCGCCGCGGTCATTGAGATAGCGGAAAGGCACCTTGTCGTTGCCGGTGCCATTGAGAACCAGTTTGCGATGCTTCTCGCTCAGATCATCGAAGGGCTTATCCAGATCGATGCCGTAGTGTCCGGCCAGGGAGCTGAGCATCTGGAAGTAATAGACGTTGCGCCGATCCCAGCCGCGAATGGCGCCCTCGGCCAGGGTCGACTCGCCATTGATCAGGCGGCGGGCATCGAAGAACTGCTTGACCCCCAGGCCGTCGCAACCACTGCAGGCGCCGGCCGGGTTGTTGAAGGAGAACAGGCGCGGCTCCAACTCGCTGATCGAATGGCCGCATTCGGGGCAGGCAAAGCGGGCGCTGAACACCACTTCCTCGCCTCCTTCACCCTCCATCGGCGCGACAATGGCGATACCGTCGGCCAGGTTGAGGGTAGTCTCGAAGGACTCGGCCAGGCGCAGTTGCAGATCTTCGCGCACCTTGAAGCGGTCAACCACCACTTCGATGGTGTGCTTGCGGGTCTTTTCCAGCGCCGGCGCTTCGTCCAGTTCGTGGATGCGGCCATCGATCCGGGCGCGCACGAAACCCTGGGCGCGCAGTTCATCGAGCAGCGCCAGGTGTTCGCCCTTGCGTTCGCGCATCACCGGCGCCAGCAGCATGAGCTTGCTGCCCTCGGGACGCGCCAGCACCTGGTCGACCATCTGGCTGACAGTCTGGGCGGCCAGCGGCAGGTCATGGTCCGGGCAGCGCGGCTCGCCGACGCGGGCGAACAGCAGCCGCAGGTAGTCGTAGATTTCGGTGATGGTGCCGACGGTGGAGCGGGGGTTGTGCGAGGTAGATTTCTGTTCGATGGAAATCGCCGGCGACAGCCCCTCGATGTGATCGACGTCGGGTTTTTCCATCATCGACAGGAACTGCCGGGCATAGGCCGACAGCGATTCCACGTAGCGGCGCTGGCCTTCGGCATAGAGGGTGTCGAAGGCCAGCGAGGACTTGCCTGAGCCGGACAGGCCGGTGATCACGATCAGCTTGTCGCGTGGCAGGGTCAGGTCGATGTTCTTCAGGTTGTGGGTACGAGCTCCACGAATCAGAATCTTGTCCAAAGCAGCCTCGCGTGGCGGGCGGAGAAACCGGCAAGTATACGGTAAAGGGGCAAGAGCCGATAAAAGCGCTGATGGCTGGCCGAGAGGCTTTTCGTTCAGCCTTCAACCTCCAGCGCTT
>DXBL01000340.1 GCA_019116555.1 Candidatus Pseudomonas excrementavium | reverse complement strand
CGGTGACCTGGGACTGATCATGATCGACTATCTGCAGTTGATGCGGATCGGCGGCGCCTCGTCGGAAACCGGACCAACGAGATCTCCGAGATCTCACGCTCGCTCAAGGCGCTGGCCAAGGAATTCAATGTGCCGGTGGTAGCGCTGTCGCAGCTCAACCGCTCGCTGGAACAACGCCCGAACAAGCGCCCGATCAACTCGGACCTGCGTGAATCGGGCGCCATCGAGCAGGACGCCGACGTGATCATGTTCGTCTACCGGGACGAGGTCTATCATCCCGACACCCAAGACAAGGGCATCGCCGAGCTGATCATCGGCAAACAGCGTAACGGACCCATCGGCACCTGCCGCATGGCCTTCATTGGCAAATACACCCGATTTGAAAACCTCGCGCCCGGTTCATACCAGGGCTACGGGGAGGAGTAGGTAATGGCGCTCAGCATGCCGGCGGCCCGTCCGCTGTTCGATCATCCCCGCTACTGGGCCGAATGCTTCGGACCGGCACCCTTTCTGCCAATGACCCGTGCGGAAATGGACCAGTTGGGATGGGACAGTTGCGACATCATTATCGTGACCGGCGATTCCTATGTGGATCACCCATCCTTCGGTATGGCCATCATCGGTCGCCTGCTGGAGGCCCAGGGCTTTCGCGTCGGCATGATCAGCCAGCCGGACTGGCACAGCAAGGACGATTTCATGCAGCTGGGCAAGCCGAACCTGTTCTTCGGGGTCGCCGCCGGCAACATGGACTCGATGATCAACCGCTACACGGCCGATCGCAAGATCCGCTCCGATGATGCCTACACCGCCGGCGGCAAGGCCGGCAAGCGTCCGGACCGGGCCAGCCTGTCCTATTGCCAGCGCTGCCGCGAGGCGTACAAGGATGTGCCGGTGATCCTGGGTGGCATCGAGGCATCACTGCGGCGCATCGCGCATTACGATTACTGGCAGGACAAGGTCCGGCCATCACTGCTGATCAACACCAAGGCCGATATCCTGATCTACGGTAACGCCGAGCGGGCCGTGGTGGAAGTCGCCCATCGCCTGAGCCGGGGCGAATCCGTTGCCAGCATGACGGATATCCGCGGCACGGCGTTCATTCGCAAGGATACGCCCGAGGGCTGGTTCGAGCTGGATTCTACCCGCGTCGACCGTCCCGGCAAGATCGACAAGATCATCAATCCCTACGTCAACACCCAGGATACCGCCGCCTGTGCGGTAGAACAGGGCAAGGACGAAGCGTCCGACGTCACGGCTGATGCCGATGTGCAGGTGGTGGAACTGTTGCATCATCCGCGCCTGGAGCGGGACCGCACGGTGATCCGCTTGCCTTCCTATGAAAAGGTGCGCAACGATCCGGTACTCTACGCCCACGCCAACCGCGTGCTGCACCTGGAGACCAACCCCGGTAACGCCCGGGCGCTGGTGCAGCGTCACGGCGATCGGGACGTCTGGTTCAATCCGCCGCCCATTCCCCTGAGCACCGAGGAAATGGACTATGTGTTCGGGCTGCCCTATGCACGGATTCCGCACCCGGCCTATGGTGATGCGAAGATTCCCGCCTACGACATGATCCGCTTCTCGGTGAACATCATGCGCGGCTGTTTCGGCGGCTGCACCTTCTGTTCGATCACCGAGCATGAGGGGCGCATCATCCAGAGCCGCTCCCACGAGTCGATCATCAACGAGATCGAAGAGATCCGCGACAAGGTGCCGGGTTTTACCGGGACCATCTCCGATCTTGGTGGGCCGACTGCCAATATGTATCGACTGGCATGCAAGAGTCCCGAGATCGAGGCCTCCTGCCGCAAGCCATCCTGCGTCTGGCCGGGCGTATGCGACAACCTGAATACCGACCACTCCTCGCTGGTCGGGCTGTATCGCAAGGCGCGGGAGCTGCCGGGCGTCAAGCGCATCCTGATCGCGTCGGGGCTGCGTTACGACCTGGCGGTACGCTCACCCGAATACGTCAAGGAGCTGGTTAGCCATCACGTCGGCGGCTATCTGAAGATCGCCCCCGAGCACACCGAGGAAGGCCCGCTGTCGAAGATGATGAAACCGGGCATCGGCACCTACGACACCTTCAAGAAGATGTTCGAGAAGTACAGCAAGGAGGCAGGCAAGGAACAGTACCTGATTCCCTACTTCATCGCCGCCCATCCGGGTACCACCGATGAAGACATGATGAATCTTGCCCTGTGGCTCAAGCGCAGTGGGTTCCGTGCGGATCAGGTTCAGGCGTTCTACCCATCACCGATGGCCACTGCCACGGCCATGTACCACTCGGGCAAGAACCCGCTGCGCAAGGTGGGCTACAAGACCGAGGAGGTGGGCATCGTCAAGGGCGAGAAGCAGCGTCGCCTGCACAAGGCGTTCCTGCGCTATCACGACTCGAAGAACTGGCCGCTGCTGCGCGAAGCACTCAAGGAAATGGGCCGCGCCGATCTTATCGGTAACAGCAAGCAGCACCTGATTCCGACCTTCCAGCCGGCGATCGAGGGCGGCTACCAGAGCCCCCGGCGCAAGCAGTCGACCAAGCCGGGCAGTCCCAAGGTCGGGCAGATATTGACCCAGCATACCGGCTTGCCGCCGCGGGAAACCGGTGCGGGCAAGGGCAAGCGGCGTGGTGGGGGAAATCGCCCGCAGCGCTGAGCAGGCGTTGTGGGAGCGGGCCTGCCCGCGAAGCGGCTGGCAGGACACCCTCGCGGTCAAGACCGCTCCCACAAGTCCACAGCGCTTCGCATGTTCCATCGCTATGATGACCATTGAAGGATTTCAATGGTCGAGATCGTCTCGCCGAAGCAATATGGATGGCAGTTCAAACAGGAGGAACTGCCATGTCGATCAGAACCATAGTCAAGACCATGCTGGCCAACTATGCTGCCGCCACGACGGGTGCGGAAGCGGTTCAGGTTCAAGCCGGGAGCCGTCCTCAGCTGTCCCCGGACCGGGGCGTTCGCTGCGCCATCCAGTGATCCAGCAGCGCCTTCAACTGCGCCAGGTCGATCGGCTTGGCCATGTGACCGTTCATGCCGGAACGACGCGCGCGCTCGCGGTGTTCCGGCAGGATATGCGCGGTCAGGGCGATGATGGGAATCGGCGCCATGGCATGCTGCTGCTCCCATTGGCGGATCTGCTCAGTGGCGGTAAATCCATCCATCTCCTGCATCTCGCAGTCCATCAGTACCAGGTCGTAACGATTCCGGGTGACGGCTTCCACTGCCTCCCTGCCATTCTCCACCGCTTCGCAGGTCACCTTCAGCTTTGACAGCATGCCCTGGATCACGCGGGTGGAAACGGCGTTGTCCTCGGCCACCAGTACCAGAAAGTCAGACTGCTCCGATGCTGGCGGCGTTTCCCGGCGTGGTGCGGTGCTGGCCTGCTCGCGGCGTTGCAGCCAGCCATCGATGAGGGTGGCCCGCAGGGTCTGGCCGGACACCGGCTTGTTCAGCACCCGGTGGATACCGGCATTGCGAGCAACGATGCGGCTGGGCAACTGGTTCATCCCGGTCAACATGACTACCAGCATGTCGTTGCTGATGGTGGGGTCATCCTTGATCTTGCTGGCCAGTTCCAGGCCGGTCATGCCGGGCATGGACTGGTCTACCACCAGCATGTCGACAGGGCTGTCCAGGTTCGCCTGGGCACGCAGGATCGCCAGCGCCTCGCGCCCGCTGGAGGCGGTGCGGGGCGCCATATGCCAGGCGCTGGCCTGTTGCTGCAGAACCTTGCGGGAGGTAGCGTTGTCATCGACGATGAGAATGCTGCGATCGACCAGGCAGCGGCCTTGCTGATCGGCTTCCACGGGCCCCTCGATGAAGCGCGCTGGGATTGACACCCACACGGTGGTGCCGCGGGTCGCTGCGCCGCCGGCGAGGCCTCCAGCGCCTTCCTTGATGCCCACCTGGCCGCCCATCATGCGGATCAGCTGTTGCGAGATGTACAGCGATAGTTGCCCCTGGCCGGCGAGCATGCGCAGCAGTCGCTCGCCGGGTGCGGAGGTATCCAGCAGGCTGCTGCGAGCATCGGCGCCCATGCCCTGGCCGCTGTCCTGCACCGCCAGACGCAGCACCGGGGGATCGGCAGCCTGGCGTTCCAGGCCGACGGCCAGCAGGATCTCGCCGTCGGCGGTGTTCAGCGTGGCGCTGTGCAACAGGCTCATGATGATCTGCCGCAGGCGGGCTGGATCGCCTTCCATCAGCTGGGGTACATCCGGATGGATGAAGCCGATGAGTTCTATCGGCTGGCTGGCGAGGCGGTTGCGATGATTCTCGAGGCAGTCGTTGATCAGCGCATGCAGGTCGAAGCGCAGATTGTCGAGCGCCAGTTGCCCCGACTCCAGCCGGGATATGTCCAGGATGTCGTTGATCAGGCTCAGCAGTTCGGTTCCCGACCCATGGATGGTCTGCACATAGTCGCGCTGCTTGGCCGAGAGGGCGGTATTGAGCAGCAGTTCGGACATGCCCAGTACGCCGTTCATGGGAGTGCGGATCTCATGACTGATGCGGGCCAGAAACTCCGCGCGGGCATTGCGCTGCGCCAGCAAGGCCGCCTCCTCGTGGCGTTGCCTGATGCGTTTGACCAGGTTGCGCTGCAGGCGTCGATAGAGGCTGCCGGAGTAGCAGACCAGTGCGCCCCATAACAGGAAGTCGATCAGATGGCGGTTCAGGTCATGGGGCGGTACCCCGAGCGTCTGCTCCAGCAGCCAGCTGCCGATCAACAGCAGCGTGCCGCAGAGAAACAGCCGGTCGATCAGCTCACGACGCCACAGCATGATGGCACTCAGCAGGACCATGGTCAGCGGCAAACCGATGCGCACAACCGATAACGCCGGTTCGAGCAGACCCGGCAAGGCGATGCTGAGCAGCAGCAACAGGGCGCCCGCCAGCAGAATGGCGATACGCTCGCTGCGATCACCTGCCGTACCGGGAATCGGATATAGCCCATGCAGGGTCGCGGCGAGCACGGCCAGCCCCGCCAGATGCAGCAGCGCCCCGGTACGGCCCTGCAGAAACTCCCAGTTGTGCAGCGCCCAGCCGACGCCGCTGAGACTGCTCAGGCTGAACAGCAGGGCGCTGATCGCCATCAGCAGGTGCAACGGGTCCTCGCGCAGCACGCCCTGCAACAGACAGTTGAGCGCCAGCCCCAGCAATAGACCGACCAGCATGCCCTGCAACGCCTGATGCCGGGTATGGATGCGCGTGGCTTCGCTCAGTGGCACCAGGCTGAGGTGGGTGCTGACCGGATAATCGTTCTGCAGCCGTACCAGCAGTTTCTGCTCCGGGTTGGGCTGCACATTGACAGGGAAAGCGAAACCTTCATGGGGCAGGGGGACAGTGGCACGGGTGTTGGTGGTGCCGCCGGTATAGGCCGCGCGCAGTACGTCGTTTCTCAACAGATAGACATGAATGCGGGCGATGCTCGGATTGTGCAGCTCCAGCAGGTAGGTATC
>DXBL01000339.1 GCA_019116555.1 Candidatus Pseudomonas excrementavium | reverse complement strand
AGCATGCATGGTGGTATCTCCAAAATGGAAAAACAGGTCGCCGCCGCAACCGGTATTACCCAGTTGCGGCGAGGCAGGTCAGTTCACTGGTTGCTGGCTTCGGCTGCGGCGATCAGATCCGCACCAATCTGGTCGGCGAACTTCTGCCATACCGGACGCATCGCCTCGCGCCACTCGGCGCGCTGCTCGGGAGTGAGGGTGATGATCTCGGTGGCTCCGGACTCAGCAATGCGGGTGCGGGCAATGGCGTTGAGTTCCTCGGCCTGGCGGTTCACCTCGACGCTGACTTCCGCCAGGATGTCTTCCAGTTCGCTGCGGATATCCTCGGGCAGGCCGCTCCAGAAACGCGCATTGGCGATCACCATGTAATCGATCAGGCCATGATCGGAGGCGGTCATATACTTCTGGACTTCATGAACCTTCTGGCTTTCATAGTTGGACCAGGTGTTCTCGGTGCCGTTGACCACACCGGTCTGCAATCCCTGATAAACCTCGGCAAAACTCATCTTGCGGGGAATGGCGCGCAGCGCCTTGAATTGCTCATCCAGCACCGCCGAGGCCTGCACCCGGAACTTCAGCCCGCGCGCATCACGCGGTTCGCGCAGGGGCTTGTTGGCAGACATCTGACGCAGGCCGTTGTGCCAGTAGGCCAGGCCGAGAATGTTCTTGTGCAGCATCGACTTGAGCAATTCCTGGCCGTGTTCGCTCTGCTGGAAACGATCCACCGCGGCCATGTCATCGAACAGGAACGGCAGGTCATAGACCTGCAGTGGCTTGGCATAGTGCTCGAATTTGGACAGCGACGGCGCCAGCATATGCACATCGCCGAGCATCAGCGCGTCCATCTCCTTGCCATCACCGAACAGCGATGAGTTGGGGTACACCTGTACCTCGACCCGGCCCGGCAAACGCTCCTCGGCCAGTTTCTTGAACAGCAGGGCGCCCTGCCCCTTGGGTGTATTGTCCGCCACCACGTGGGCGAACTTGATGATTACCGGCTCGCTCGCCTGGGTCAGGCCAGCCAGCAGCGGCAGGGTGCAGATCAATGCCTTGAACAGGTGCTTGAACATGGGTCATTACCTCTTGTTGTTATCGTGTTTGTTTTTGCCAAGGCGGCCGCGAGGCTCAGCCCGGCGGTTGGCCGGCACGCTGGAGCACGCGCCTGGCGTGGCCGATCACCGGCGCATCGACCATCTGTCCATCGACCACGAACACGCCATCCCCGGCGGCGCCGGCAGTCATGACCCGCTGCGCCCAGCTCAACTCGTCGGCACTCGGCATCAGGGTGCGGTGGACGACCTGCACCTGACCGGGATGAATGCACAGCATTCCACCGAAGCCCATATCCCGGGCATCGGCAGCTATTCGGACCAGACCTTCGGGGTTGTGGATATCGGGGAATACGCTGTCCAGCGGCGAAGCCAGCCCGGCCAGCACGCTGTTCAGCAAAATGGCGTAACGCGCCTGGTCGAGGATCCGTCCGGCTGCGGCAGTGCCGCTGGTCAGACCCAGATCCAGGCCCAGATCCAACGCACCGAAGCTCAGGCGTTCAACACCTTCCGCCTGGGCGATGGCCGGCAGTGCCTGCAGGCCCTGCGCGCTTTCGATGATCGGCCAGACCGGGTGGCCACTGGCAGCAGCCAGCGCCACCTGCTCGGCGCTTTCCACCTTGGGTAGCAAGACGCCGACCACACCGGTATGCCGCCGGCACAGGTCGAGATCCGCCGCTTGCTGCGGATGCTGGGGAGCGTTGATACGCACCAGTATCCGGGCCTGGGGATTGTCGGTCAGAAAGCTATCCAGATTGGCCCGCGCCTCGGCCTTGAGGTTCTCCGCCACGGCGTCCTCAAGGTCAACGATGACCCGGTCGGCACCGCTGGCCAGCGCTTTGGGAATGCGCTCGGGGCGGGTGGCCGGGACGAACAGCGCCGTGCGAATGATGGTGGTGCTCATATCGCCCCCCGCTGCCGCAGCTGTGCGATATCCGCTGCGGCGTAACCCAGCTCGGCGAGCAGGTTGTCGGTGTGCTCACCGAGGGCGGGCACAGCATCCATGCGCGGCTCGAAAGCAGCGTTGCGCCCCGGCGGCAGCAGCGCCGGCAATGTGCCGGCCGGGCTACCCACTTCGCACCAGCGCTGGCGCGCCTTGAGCTGCGGGTGGGCCCAGACGCCGGCCATGTCGTTGACGTGGGCGTTGGCGATAGGTGCCGCATCGAGCCGCGCGATCACCTCATCGGCGGTCAGCTTGGCGAAAGCCTCGACGATGATGGCGCGCAATTCGGCACGGTTCTCCGAGCGCCGGGAGTTGGCCGCAAAGCGCTCGTCAGCGGCCAGCGCCGGCTGCTGCAGTACCTTGTCACAGAAGGACACCCACTCGCGCTCGTTCTGCAGGCCGAGCATGACCGTACCGCCATCGCCGGTCGGGAACGGGCCGTACGGGTATATGGTGGCGTGGGCAGCGCCAGCACGGGGCGGCGGGGTCGCACCCTGGTAGGCGTAGTACATGGGAAAGCCCATCCACTCGACCAGGCTCTCCAGCATGGACACGTCAATGCGGCTGCCGACACCGGTCTTGTCCCGCAGCATCAGTGCCGACAGCACGCCGGTATAGGCATACATGCCGGCGGCGATGTCAGCGATGGAACAGCCGGCCTTGGCCATCTGATCCTCACCCGGACCGCCGGTGACCGAGAGAAAGCCACCCTCGCTCTGGATCAGCAGGTCGTAAGCCTTTTTCTGCTCGTAAGGGCCACCTTCGCCGTAGCCGGAGATGTCGCAGACGATCAGCCGCGGAAACCGCTCATGCAAGGCTTCAAAAGACAGTCCCATGCGCGCCGCCGCGCCCGGTGCCAGGTTCTGCACCAGCACGTCGGCCTTGGCCAGCAGTTGTTCCAGCACCTTGTCGGCACCGGGCTGCTTGGCATCCAGGGTCAGGCTTTCCTTGGAACGGTTGGTCCAGACGAAGTGGGAGGCCAGACCATCGACCCGCTCGTCGTAACCGCGGGCGAAGTCACCGGAGCCGGGGCGCTCGACCTTGATTACCCGTGCGCCCAGGTCAGCCAGCTGGCGGGTGCAGAACGGCGCGGCAATGGCGTG
>DXBL01000338.1 GCA_019116555.1 Candidatus Pseudomonas excrementavium | reverse complement strand
ACCAGCACGGTGTCATGTACACCGCCAAGACTGACCGAGACCTGGGTAATGCGCGGATCGAGGCTGCGGGTGTAGGCGTCCAACCGCTGCAGCAGCGCCACCTTGTCAGCCTGGGGCATCACATCCAGCGGATTGTCCGCCGCATACAGGGCGGTGTTGTCACCGCGCTGCCAGGCCTGCACCGCACCGCTCTGCCCGCTGCGGGCGATCGAGCGGGCTGCGCCGGCAGCCTGGGCCAGGGCGGCCAGACGCAGGTCGTTGCTATAGGCGAAACCGGTCTTCTCGCCGGCCTGGGCGCGCACGCCAACGCCTTGATCGACATTGAAGCTGCCGTCCTTGACGATCCCGTCTTCCAGCACCCAGGATTCGCTGATCTGGTGCTGGAAATACAGATCCGCAGCGTCCACCCCGGGGGCGGATACCAATTGCCCCAGCACGCTGGCAAGGCTGTCGGGACTCAGTTCGGAGGGCAGCAGCAGGCGACTTTCGACCTGGCTCAGCACATTACTCATATAGTCAGAACTCCGTTGAGGCCGGGACGATGGCGTCGACCGGCTCGAAGCGGCGATGCCCGGCTACCGGCATGCGTCCGCGAATGGTATTGAGGTGCTGCAAATCGATCGTACCGGTCACCACACCTTCGCCCTGCGGCAAGCAGGCGGTGATGTCACCCCAGGGATCGATCAGACAACTGTGACCGAAGGTCTCACGACCGTTGGCATGGGTGCCGCCCTGGTTGGCGGCGAGGACGTAGCACTGGGTCTCGATCGCCCGGGCACGCAGCAGCACTTCCCAGTGAGCAGCTCCGGTCACCGCAGTAAAGGCCGAGGGCACCACGATCAACTCGGCACCAGCGCGGCGCAGCGCGGCATACAGCTCGGCAAAGCGCACATCGTAACAGATGCTCAGACCGAGCCGCCCCACCGGCGTATCGATACAGACGAAGCGATCGCCGTAGGCGTAATCCTTCGACTCCCGATAGCTGCGCTGGCTGTCCGCCACTTCCACATCGAACAGATGCAACTTGTCGTAGCGCGCCACCTCGTTACCCTGCCCGTCCAGCACCAGGCAGCAGGCCATCGCCTTGCCACCGGGCTCGGCGGGCAGCGGGATGCTGCCCGCCACCAGCCAGATACCGTGGCGGCGCGCCTGCTCGGCGAGAAACGGGCGGATGGGTCCGGTGCCAGCATATTCGGCGGCGGCGATGTCCGCGAGAGCGCGGTTGCCGAACGCGGCAAAGCATTCCGGCAGCAGTACCAACCGGGCACCCTGCTGCGCGGCATCGCCAATCAAACGGGCAGCGGCGTCCAGGTTGGCCTGCACATCCGCGCCACTGATCATCTGTATGGCGGCTACCTGCGACATTTCAATCCTCCAATGCGGCCTTGTCGTCGAAGGCCCGGTCGAATTCGACCGACGGCTGGGTCCAGTCACCGCTGATGCGGTATTTGACCGAGGCAAACCGGGCCACGCGGTCTCCCAGGATCCGATCGACCAGAAACAGAACGCCGCCGATATGCGGTGCCCCGGCGATGATCGCCGCCAGCGGCAGGTTGTTGGTTACCGGCAGGGTCACCAGCAGGCCCATGTCGATCCGGTCCGCCGGTAGATCCACCGTGCCATCGAGCTGCAGCTTGGCGCTGGGGCCATCCATTACCAAGGGTGACATGGTCTGCATCAGGCCGTTGGTCAGGGCGAGTTCGCCCTTGAAGGTATCATAGGCGGTGCCCTTGCCGAACAGGTCGGAGAAATCCAGCCGCAGCCGTCTGGTCAGCGCATTGAAATTCAGCAGACCGAAAACCCGCAGCGCATCGGCAGAGCTTTCACCGCTCTGCAGCGTACCGTCTTCAGCCTGAAGCGCCAGCGCCCCCGTACTGCGCTTGAGCGCGAACCAGGCGGGTGAACCGGGCCATTCCAGCCCCGCGGTGGCCGAGAATCGCTCGCTGGTCAGGGTGGGAGCGTAACGCCAGGCGCTCAACACCTTGCCGATATCGCCCGCCGCCAGGCTGCCATCGAACCGGGTGCGCTGCGCATTCCAGTGCATGTTGCCATTGAGTTGCAGACCACCCCGCAGGGCCACATCGATATCGCGGATGGCCAACGCCGTGGCGTCCGGGCGCAACTTGAAGTAGGTCGCGCCAACCAGGTCTTCGCCCCAATACAGCTGGTCGATGGCAATATCCATCGCCGGCAGGTTGGCCGGGTCGATATTCTTCAGCGGATCTTCGCTGGCCAACGGTTCGATAAAGCCATCGGCTGTCGCTGGCAGGTCCTTGGCCTTGGGAAAGCCCAGCCGCTGCAGATCCACTGTGATCACACCATCCTTTGCTGCGGGCAGCGTTATACGGCCCTGCAGATCGGGATGGCTGGCGTTCAGCTCCCAGCCCGCTTCCAGCGGCCTGGCAATCACCGCAAGGTTGTCCAGCTCCAGCCCGAACCCGGTGAAGTGCCCGGTCTCGACATGCACACCATTCAACCATTGCGTCGGCCCCTGACCAGCCTGGCCAGGCGTTCCGGGCAGAACCTGCTGGGACAGCACCCCGGAAGAGAACCAGTCCTGCCACTGGTTCCAGTCGAACTCATCGAAACGGGCACTGACCGAAACACCCGGCGCTGCTGCCAGGCGAGCCAGGCCCTGGCGATAACGGATATCACCGGAGATGGCGCCGTCGCGGTCGATCAGCAGACCGCGCAGGTCGTCACCCAGTTGCCATTGCCAGCGCAGCGAGGAGCCCATATCCAGCTGCAGTTCACTCGGCAGGCTGGTACCAGCAGCCTTGGCCAGGGCGCCTGGCAGGTTGAGCTGCACCTCCTTGAGATCGCTGCGCACCAGCAGCCGGCGCAGATCCTCGCCCAGCAACAGCTCGGCATTCCAGTCGAAGCTGCCTTCTGCCAGTTGCTCCGGCAAGGCGGCCAACAATGGCCAATCGTGCAGACTCACCACCCTATGACGACCCTGCACGCGCAAACGCTGATCGGCGCCGCGCAGATCGAGA
>DXBL01000337.1 GCA_019116555.1 Candidatus Pseudomonas excrementavium | reverse complement strand
GCGCAGATTTTCCGCCACGGTCTGCAGCACTGCCAGGGGGGTCTTCAGACTGTGCGCCAGGTCGGCCAGGGAATCGCGGTAACGCGCCCGCTGCAGGCGTTCGCTGTCGAGTAAACGGTTCAATGATCGCGTCAGCCGGGCCAGCTCGCTGGGGTGCTGGTCACTCAGGGCATCTCTGGTACCCGCCTCGATTTCATTGAGTTCGCGACGTACCCCCTTGAATGAACGCAGGCTCCAGGTCAATCCCAGCCATAACAACAGCAACAACAGCAGCAGCCCGCCACCCAGCCACAGGCGCAGTTGATTGCTGAAGCCCCGTTGCAGCGGGGCGAACTCGCTGCTCGGCAACATGGTGACGAAACTCAGCGGCAATTCATCGTCACCCGCCAGGTGTACCTCCACGTCATAGACGTAGTATTCCTGCTGGTTCCGGTCACGGATGCGTAGAAAATCAATGCGCCCACCGGTGTAATGCGGGAGATAGTTGAGCTGTTCATCCTCGGTGGAGCGCGAATGCCAGATCAGATTGCCTGCCATGTCATGCACATACCCCAGCAGCTTGGCCTCGGGCAGATTGAACTCTTCATCGGGCAACAGCTCAGGCATATGCAGTTGACCATCCACTACGCTGGCCGCACTCACCAATGTCGATGCATCGGCCGCCAGGCGCTGCTGGATGATCTGCTCCATGGTCTGATCGAAGACGTTCTGCAGTACCGGCAACAGTGCCAGCATGAACAGCATGGCAAAACCGGCAGCGCTGAATACCAGCCGCGAGCGTAGCGAGCGGATCACTGGCACTGTCCGGTGAACAGATAGCCCTGACCCCGTACGGTCTCGATCATTCGTACCTCGCCGGCGGCTTCCAGCTTGCGCCGCAACCGTCCGACCAGCACCTCGATGACATTCGGGTCACGCTCTTCGTCATCGGGGTACAGCTGTTCGATAAGCCGATCCTTGGCCACCACCTGCTGGTGATGACGCATCAGGTACTCGAGAATCCGGTACTCGAAGGCCGTCAGTTGCAGCGGCTCATCCCCGGCCAGGGCCTGCTTGCGGTGCAAGTCCAGCACCAGCTCCCCGCTGCGAATCTGCGCCTGGACAAAACCGGAGGAGCGTCGCACCAGGGCATTCAGTCGCGCCTCCAGCTCCTCGAACTGGAACGGTTTGACCACGTAATCATCGGCACCGGAGGTCAGCCCCTCCACCTTGTCCTGCCAGTTTCCACGGGCGGTGAGAATCAGGATCGGGAAGGTGCGCCCCATGCTGCGCAGCTGGCGGATCAGATCCAACCCACCCATACCCGGCAGGCCGAGATCGACGATGGCAATGTCATGGTTGAAATGCTGGGCCTGGAACAGCCCTTCCTCGGCGCTGTCCACGGCATCGACTATATGCCCGACCTCGGTAAAGCGCGTGGACAGGTGATGTCGCAGCAGCGCCTCGTCTTCGACCAACAGGAGCTTCATACCGTCCTCCGAAAAACCAGCCGGGGCCGCCCCACGCAAACCCGCCCGGCAATACCGGGCGGGTCGGGGTCACGCCGACATCAGAAGTGGTAGTTTAAACCGAGATAGGCCTGCTCCGAGCTTTTCAGGTCAAACGAGCCACCGACGCTGCGGTCGCGGGCGTTCAGGTTGGCATCGACAGTGGTGCGCAGATAGCGATAACCGGCTTCTACCGAGAACTCCGGTGCCAGGCGGTGCAGGATACCTGCCTGCAGGCCGCCGGCCAGGCCCAGGTCGCTGTCGCGGTGATAGCCAGGGGAGTCCTGCTCCAGCTTGACCAGGCCGGCCGTGACGCCGCCGAACAGCCTGGTGCTATCGGCCAGTGGCAGGAACAGATCGTAGCTGCCGAGCAGATTCTGCTGGCGCAGCTTATAGCGGCTGGAATAGGTATCGGACACGTATTCATAGCTCAGATACATCCGACCGGTATCGTCCTGCACCCCGCCGCGCACACCCCAGGTGCCGGAATTGTTGATGATGTCGTCCAGCTTGCGGGTTTGCGGCTCGCCTTTCAGCGCGCTGGAGCGGTCCAGGTTATTGCTGGTTTCACCCCAGGTCAGGCCGACAAAGCTATCCTGGGCAAAAGCGGGAAGGCTGGCAAAGGCCAGAGTGGTACCAACGGTAAGCAGTTTCAGGGTGGTTTTCATTGGGTGCGTCTCCTTGATGAACGGGAGACAGCATGCCAAATGGCAACTGAACGCAACCTGAACCCTTGCTGAACCTCAGCTGAACAAAAGCGGGGAAATTCAGACGCGCCAGAATCTGATTGGCCTGATCGCAGGAAATCGCGCCGAGGCGGCGCTTCTACGCGGAATGTGCGGAATGTGCGGAATGCCTGAAGGCAACGCGGCGGGGTGAAACCCCGCCACGCCATGACCTCAGAACAACACGCGGCAACGAATGGTGCCGTTGACTTCGTTCAGTTTTTTCTGCGCCAGGTCGGAATAGGCGGCGTCGACGTCGATCACCACGTAGCCGACCTTCTCGTTGGTCTGCAGGTACTGACCGGAGATGTTGATGCCATTGCTGGCGAACACTTGGTTGATTTCGCTCATCACACCGGGAATGTTCTGGTGGATGTGCAGCAGACGATGCTTGCCCGGATGCGACGGCAGCGCCACTTCGGGGAAGTTGACCGAGGTGATGGAGGTACCGTTATCGCTGTAGCGCACCAGCTTCTCGGCCACTTCCAGACCGATGTTGGCCTGGGCTTCCATGGTCGAGCCACCGATGTGCGGGGTCAGCAGGCAGTTGTCGAATTCGCGCAGCGGCGAGATGAACTCATCATTATTGGAACGCGGCTCGACCGGGAACACGTCGATGGCCGCACCGTTCAGGTGCTTGTCGGCCAGCGCCGCGGCCAGCGCGTCGATATCGACAACGGTGCCACGCGCGGCATTGATCAGGATGCTGCCCTGCTTCATGGCGCGGATTTCCTTCTCGCCGATCATCCACTTGGTGGCGGCGGTTTCCGGCACATGCAGGGTGACGATATCGGCCATGCCCAGCAGCTCGGTCAGCGAGCCGATCTGTTGCGCGTTACCCAGCGGCAACTTGGTCACCACGTCATAGAAGTACACCTGCATGCCGAGGTTTTCCGCCAGCACCGACAATTGGGTACCGATGGAGCCGTACCCGATGATGCCCAGCTTCTTGCCGCGGATCTCGAAGGAGTTGGTGGCGCTCTTCAGCCAGCCACCACGGTGGGCAACCGCGTTCTTCTCGGGAATGCCGCGCAGCAGCAGGATGGCCTCGGCCAGCACCAGCTCGGCCACCGAGCGGGTGTTGGAGTACGGTGCGTTGAAGACCGCGACACCCATTTCCCGGGCGGCTTCCAGGTCAACCTGGTTGGTACCGATACAGAAGCAACCGATGGCTACCAGCTTGTGTGCGTGTGCCAGCACGTCCGCGGTCAGCTGGGTGCGGGAGCGCAGACCGATGAAATGGGCATCGGCGATCGCTTCCTTGAGCTGTTCTTCCGGGAGGGAGCCGGTGTGATAATCGATATTGGTGTAACCGGCTGCCTGCAGAGTGTCGACGGCAGTCTGGTGCACACCCTCGAGGAGCAGAAATTTGATCTTGCTTTTGTCCAGCGAGGTTTTAGCCATGTGTCAGTTACCCGTAATGCTGATGTATGATGGTCCGGCAGGTTTTTCGGCGTTTTCTCCGTCACTGACCTGTTTCGGAAGCCGCATATGCTAGCATAATCTCCCTTTTCCAGATGCCTGCCACCCATGAATTGTGTTCAGGCAGCGCATGAATTTTGTTTGAGAGCCGCCATGACCCCAGAAGCCATTATCGAAACTCTGAAAACGCTGGTCGATGCTGACAAGGTCCGCACCGACGGCGCGTCGCTGGACACCTGGGGCCGGGACTGGACCAAACAGTTCGAGCCGGCGCCGCTGGCCATCGTGTTTCCCAAGAATGTCGAGCAAGTCCAGGCCGTGGTGCGCTTCGCCAATGAGCACAAACTGGCACTGACGCCCTCCGGCGGGCGCACCGGCTTGTCCGCCGCGGCAGTGGCCGCCAATGGCGAGATCGTGGTGTCCTTCGACTACATGAACCAGATTCTCGACTTCAACCCCTATGACCGCACGGTGACCTGCCAGCCGGGTGTGGTCACTGCCCAACTGCAGCAGTATGCCGAGGAACAGGGCCTGTACTACCCGGTGGATTTCGCCTCCGCCGGCTCCAGCCAGATCGGCGGCAATATCGGCACCAACGCCGGCGGCATCAAGGTGATCCGCTACGGCATGACCCGCAACTGGGTCGCCGGTCTGAAGGTGGTGACCGGTAACGGCGAAGTGCTGGAGCTGAACAAGGGGCTGGTGAAGAATGCCACCGGTTATGATCTGCGCCAGTTGTTCATCGGCGCCGAGGGCACCCTGGGCTTCGTCGTCGAAGCAACCATGCGCCTGGAGCGGGCACCGAAGAACCTCACCGCCATGGTGCTCGGCGCCCCCGACTTCGACTCGATCATGCCGGTGCTGCATGCCTTCCAGGGCAAGCTGGACCTGACCGCCTTCGAGTTCTTCTCCGACAAGGCGATGGCCAAAATCATGGCCCGCGGCGATGTACCCGCACCCTTCGAGACCGACTGCCCCTTCTACGCCCTGCTGGAATTCGAGGCCGTGAGCGAGGATATCGCCAACCAGGCGCTGGAAACCTTCGAACACTGCGTAGAGCAGGGCTGGGTACTGGACGGCGTGATGAGCCAGAGCGAACAGCAGTTGCAGAACCTGTGGAAGCTGCGCGAGTTCATCTCCGAGACCATCTCCCACTGGACGCCGTACAAGAACGACATCTCGGTCACCATCAGCCAGGTGCCGGCGTTCCTGCGGGATATCGACGCCATTGTCGGCGAACACTATCCCGACTTCGAGATCGTCTGGTTCGGCCACATCGGCGATGGCAACCTGCACCTGAATATTCTCAAACCCGACGCCATGCCCAAGCAGGAGTTCTTCGCCAAGTGCGCCAGTGTCAACCAGTGGGTGTTCGATATCGTCAAACGCTATAACGGCTCGATTTCCGCCGAGCATGGCATGGGTATGACCAAGCGCGACTACCTGGGCTACAGCCGCAGCGCCGAGGAAATTGCGGTGATGAAGGCAGTCAAGGCGGTATTCGACCCCAACGGCATCATGAACCCGGGCAAGATCTTTCCAGTCTGAGAGGCAACCATGACCTACCAGCATCAGTACAGTGACGGCACGTCCATCGACCTGCCCCTGGGCAAGGTGGTCTGTGTGGGCCGCAATTATGCGGAGCATGCGCGGGAGCTGAACAACCCGGTACCCAGCGAACCTCTGCTGTTCATCAAGCCGGCCACGTCCGTGGTACCGCTGGCCGAGGGCTTCCGCCTGCCAACCGGCCGTGGCGCCGTGCATTACGAAACGGAAATCGCCCTGCTGATCGGTGCGCCGCTGTCCGGGACGGTCAGCCCGGCGGATGCCGCAGGTGCCATTGCCGGCATCGGCCTGGCGCTGGACCTGACGCTGCGCGAGCTGCAGGATCAACTCAAGGCCAAGGGGCATCCCTGGGAGCGGGCCAAGGCGTTCGACGCTGCCTGTCCGCTGTCGCACTTTGTTCGCCTCGAGCAGGCGCCGGCGTTGAATGCCATGCCGCTGCAACTGACCATCAACGGCGAACTGCGCCAGCAGGGCACCAGCGCCGACATGATCACGCCGATCATCGCCCTGCTGCAGCATATCGCCGGGGTCTTCACCCTGCTGCCGGGCGATGTGGTGATCACCGGCACACCGGCCGGGGTTGGCGTGCTGAACCCCGGGGATGAGCTGGAGCTGTCGATTCCCGGGGTCTTGCAACAGGTCACTCGGGTACGCGATTGAAACCCAGGCGGCTGACCGGGAACTTTCCCGGCCAGCCGCCGGTCTTGACAGCTTTCACCCTTCAAGGAAAACCCGTTTGAAACGCTATCTGCTGGCCGCCATTCTGCTGTTGCTGGTCGCAGGCTATACCTTCCTGCATTCCAATAATCTCGATGTCCTGCTGTGGCAGAGCTGGAAGCTCAATCGCCAGCCGATGCCGGAACAGGCTTTCGACCTCGGGCGTTACCGGGTCGATATCGAAGCGCTGCCGATTCCCGAACTGGGCGATGATCTCTCGGCACTGACCTACAACAGCGACAGCGATACCCTGTTCGGCCTGCTCAATGGTGCGCCGCTGATCGTCGAGCTGAGCCTGGACGGCCAGTTGCTGCGCAGCATCCGGATCAAGGGCGTGGAGGACATGGAAGGGCTCACCTATGTGGGGAGTGATCGCTATGTGATCGCCGAGGAACGGCGGCGACGACTGCTGGAAATCGAGATTCCCGACGATGCCGTGGAACTGGACGTGAGCGATGCCTACAGCCTGACGGTAGCCCTGGATGAAGAGCGGGACAACAAGGGCCTGGAAGGACTGTCCTGGGATGCCCAGCGCCAGCGGCTGATGGTGGTCAAGGAGCGCGAGCCGATGCGGGTGTTCGCGGTCACCGGCTTCGTCGGGCAACCGGAAGACGCCTCGCTCAGCATCCATCTGGAGCCATCGCTGCAGCCGGACAATCTGTTCATGAGTGACCTGTCCTCCCTGGTCGCGGACAACCGTACCGGACATCTGCTGTTGCTCAGTGACGAGTCGCACATGGTGGTGGAATACAGCTCAGATGGCCAGCCGCTCAGCCTGCTGGGATTGTGGCGCGGCATGAGCGGCCTGAACCGGACCGTGCCCCAGGCCGAAGGGTTGACCGTCGACAGCCAGCAACGCATCTATATCGTCAGCGAGCCGAACCTGTTTTACCGGTTTGCGCCCGTCAATCCCTCAGCAGCGCAGCCAGCAACGCCAGCTCATTCTCGTTGAACACCTGCACCCCGTGGCGGCGCAGGGCCGCCGCGGTGACACCCTCGCCGGTGACGCGGCTGCCACTGAAACTGCCGTCATAGGTTTCCTGATTGCCGCAGGACGGGCTGCGGGCCTTGAGCACGGCAAATGCGATATCGTGACGGTTGACCAGCTCCACTGCGGCAGCGGCACCGGCAAGGAAGGCCGCGCTGACATCACGCCCATCGATATCCACTACCGGCACCAGCCGGTCCAGTACCGCCGCGCCCTGTCCACCCGGGATTTCGGCCGGCGGCCTGGGCGTGGGCAATCCGCCGCTCACCTCCGGACATAGCGCAACCACCCGCCCCTGTGCCTGCCACTGCTGCAGCAGGGTATAGGGGCCGTGGGCACCGCCGTCGTAGCGGACCGGATTGCCCAGCAGGCAGCTGCTGACAAGAATCTTCTGCATGGCGTTCAAGCCATCAACGGGTTGTCCGGCCGACGCCGGAACCAACCCACCAGGCTGGCCCGGTCACGCTGTGCCTGGAGCACCTCGTGGGGCAGACTGGCACTCATGAACACCGCCAGGGTGCCCGCCCGTGGCGGTACATCGGTAGCGCCCTCGGGCAAATACAGGCGCAGCTCGCCGCCATCGCCCGGCTGCCACTGGCTATTGAGATAGAGAACCACCGAGACAGTGCGCAGCGGGCTGTCCTTGAATCGGTCCACATGCCGCTGGTAACCGGCGCCGGGCGGATAGAGCGCATAGTGAGTCTCGAAATTGTCCAGGCCGAGGAACAGCGTTCGGTTCAGCGCATGACGCAGATCCTCCATGGCCTGAAGGTAGGCGGTTGCGGCCGGATTGGGCGGACAGTCGTCCAGCCAGCGAATATGGTCGCCACGGATCTCCGGCACCACCAGCTGCTCCCCGCCCCGCCCCACCGCCGCTGGCTGCAGTGCTTCGCTGGCCCACAGGGAACGACAGTTGCGCTCCAGTTCGCCGAGCAGCTCAGCGGGCAAGGCACTCTCGGTTATCGACCAGCCGTGCACCGCAAGGCTGTCAGCCACACGGACCAGACGGTCTGCCGCAGCGGCAGGGAACTCGGGCATCCTGTTCATACTCAAATCGGGGTAGCGGCATCGCCGTGCCACGGACGTGGCATGACGGACAAGACCCGGGGTGCCGGGCGCCGTATAGTGTAAACGGACCGCCTCTTGCGTAACAGCACCCGACACCACCCTGACTCCATGATTGCGAGGATCCATGCGCCCCTTCCCCCTGTCTACTCTATGGTTCATTTTTGCCGCCCTGCTGCTGGGCAGCCTGTATGCCGGTCACGCCAGCGCCAACCCTGCCGAGCTGTATCAACAATCCGGCATGGCGCAGCATCAGCAGCACTTCCAGGCTGCGTTG
>DXBL01000043.1 GCA_019116555.1 Candidatus Pseudomonas excrementavium | reverse complement strand
CTGCATCATGCTGTTACACTTGCCCGCCTTGATCGGAAGCTGTTTCCGACCTGTCCGGAGAGATCGATGGTCGTACTCAATGCCCTGGTGCCTGTTTTCGGTCTGATATTCCTGGGGTGGGTGCTTGGTGCCAGGCGCATCATCCCGGCCGAAGGCCAGGCGACCTTGGGCATCATCACCTTCAAGCTGTTCATGCCGGTACTGCTGTTCTCAGGTCTGGCCAAGGCAGACCTGGCCCAAGCACTTTCACCCTTGCTGCTGATACGCTACTACCTGCCAGCTTTCCTGGTGTTCATTGTGGTCAACCTGCTGGTGCATCGGCGGTTGGGGCGACCTTCCTCCATGGGGTTGGCGGCCAGCTATTCCAATAATGTGCTGGTAGGTATCCCCCTGATCACCGTGATGCTGGGCGCCGAGAGTCTGGTCTATCTGTTTGCCGTCCTGGCATTTCACAGCCTGCTGCTATTTACCTTGCAAAGCATCTATAACGCCTTCTGGGGTAACAAGGATGATGGTGAGCGAATCGACTGGCGGGGGCTGCTCGCCAGCCTGGCCAATCCGCTGATCATCGGGTTGTTCCTCGGTGGGCTGGTCAACCTGGCCGGCATCCCCATTCCCGGCCCGCTGTGGCATATCGTCGAGATGCTGGCCGCGGCGGCACTGCCCACCGCGCTCTTGATGCTGGGGCTGAGCCTGGCAAGTTACCGGCTCTATCTGAGCGGCACCATGGCCATGCTGACCGCGGCCAAACTGGTGGTCTTTCCCATGCTGGTGCTCGGCGCGGGCTGGCTGATGCCGGGGCTGACCGCCGAGGCACGCACGGTGCTGGTATTGATGGCGGCCTGTCCGACCGGTATCAATGTCCTGGCTTTCGCCATGGGCCGGGAGGATATGCGGATTCTCGGCTCGGTGATCTTCCTGTCAACGGTCATGGCGGCCGTGACCTTGCCGGTCTGGTTGCTGCTTCTCGCCCATTGATGTCCTCTATCGGAAAGCAGGGGAACCACCTGAAATCCCATTGAAATCGTGGAATTTTCCTGTTTTTTTCATCTAAAGGACAAATTAATTGTAATTTACGCCGTTTTTTTTCAAATAGAATACAAAAGTCTAGTTGCACTTGGTGTATCCTTGCCCCGCTTTTTGGATTGAATAAAACAAACAAGTAGGAAAAGGAGACCCCATGCCGGTCAGTCTGTTTGTCCCCGGGGAAACACGCGAACACGAAAAACGTGTAGCTCTGGTCCCCTCCGTCGCCAACAAGTTGGCAAAGCTGGGCATTGAATGTTCTCTGCAACCGGGCGCAGGCCTGGCCGCACGAATTCCCGATAATGCCTTTGAGAAGGAGGGGGTGCAGATTACTGCTTCTCCGACCAATGCTCAGCTGATCTTCCGCGTGCAACCGCCGGAGCTGTCAGATATCGAGCAGATGGCACCGGGCACCGTTCTGTGCTGTTTCGTCTATGCCCACCGGGAACCGGAAATCGTCAAGGCGCTGCGTGACCGTCAGATCACCTGCTTCGCCATGGAGCTGGTGCCGCGTATCACTCGCGCCCAGGCGATGGACGCACTGTCCTCCCAGGCCGCACTGACCGGCTATGCCGCTGGCCTCATGGCCGCCACCAGCCTCAACCGTATCCTGCCGATGATGACCACCGCGGTCGGCTCCCTGCGTCCGGCCAAGGTGCTGGTCATGGGTGCCGGGGTTGCCGGTCTGCAAGCGCTGGCCACGGCCAAGCGCCTGGGCGCCATGATCGAAGGTTACGACGTGCGTGCCGAGGTGAAGGAGCAGGTTGAATCGGTCGGCGGCAAATTCGTCGATACCGGTGTCTCCGCCAGCGGTGAGGGCGGTTATGCCCGCGAGCTGACCGACGAGGAAAAGGCCCAGGTGGAGAAGGTTGTCACCCGCCATATCCAGCAGGCCGATGCCGTAATCACGACCGCCGCGATCCCGGGCCGTCCCAGCCCGAAGATCATCAGCGAAGCGCAGATCATGGGTATGAAGCCCGGCTCGGTAATCATCGACCTGGCGGCAGAAGGCGGCGGCAATACACCGTTGACCGTGCCTGGCGAAACCGTTGAAGTTGGACCGGCGACCATCGTTGCCCCGCTCAACGTACCCAGCCGTCTGGCCGAGCATGCGTCCGAACTGTACGCCCGCAACCTGCAGAACCTGGTCGGCCTGATGATCAAGGATGGCGAGCTGGTCATCGACTGGGAAGACGAGATTCTGGCCGGCGCGGTATTGACCCATGCCGGTGAAATCCGCAACGAGGCCGCTCGCAAGGCCATCGAATCCGCTGAGGCTTAATCATGGATCCAGTAACTACCATTACCGGCTTTGTAGCCCTGTATATCTTCATGCTGGCTGCATTCACCGGCTATGAAATCATCGGTCGCGTGCCGGCCATTCTCCACACACCGCTGATGTCCGGCTCCAACTTCGTCCACGGTATCGTCGTGGTCGGTGCCATGTGGGCGCTGCTGAATGCAGGTTCCACCCTGGAGCAGGTCATCGGGTTTTTCGGTGTGCTGCTGGGCGCGGGTAACGCCGCCGGTGGCTATGTGGTGACTGAGCGCATGCTGGAGATGTTCAAGCCCAGCGACAAGCGCCAAGGTACAGCGGACAAGGAATAACATCCAATGAGTCAATTTATAATCGAAGCCGTTTATTTCCTCACGGCATTGCTATTTATCTACGGCCTCAAGCGCATGGCCAGCCCGGTCACCGCGCGCTCGGGCATTCTGATTGCCGGCGTCGGCATGGTGCTGGCGGTACTGGCTGCCTTTCTGTACGGTTTTGACGTGCGTGAAGCAGCACAGGAACACCTGACCATGAACGTGGCGCTGGTGCTGATCGCGCTGGGCCTGGGCCTGGGTTGGGCCTGGTACAGCGGCAAGAAGGTCGCCATGACCGACATGCCGCAGATGGTCGCGCTGTACAACGGCATGGGTGGCGGTGCGGCTGCTGCCATTGCTGCCACCGAGCTGTTCTCCGGTAATGCTCAGTCTCATGGTGTAGTGGTCTCGGTACTGGCGGTATTGGGTGGTCTGATCGGTGCGGTGGCACTGTCCGGCTCGCTGATCGCCTGGGCCAAACTCGATGGCCGCATGAACGGCGTGATTCGCCTGCCGGCTCAGCAGCTGATCAATCTGGTGCTGTTCCTCAGCTCGCTGGCACTGGGTGCCTACATCGTGGTGAGCGGCATCGAAGGCGGCATCTCCTTCCCGCTGATTGCGCTGTTCTTCATCGTCGCACTGGTACTGGGTGTGCTGCTGACCACCCCGATCGGTGGCGCCGACATGCCGGTGGTGATCTCCCTGTATAACGCCTTCACCGGTCTGGCGGTTGCCTTCGAGGGCTTCGTGCTGCAGAACCCGGCGATGATCATTGCCGGTACCGTGGTCGGCTCGGCGGGTACGCTGCTGACGCTGATGATGGCCAAGGCGATGAACCGTCCGGTCAGCAACGTGATCTTCAGCCAGTTTGGTGGCGACGACGATGGTGCCGACGGCGACATCGAAGGCACCATGAAGGCGGCTGATGCTTCCGACGCTGCCATTGCCATGTACTACGCCAGCAAGGTCATCATCGTTCCGGGCTACGGTCTGGCGGTGGCCCAGGCGCAGCACAAACTGTATGAGTTCGTGAAGCTGCTGCAGAAGCAAGGCGTGGACGTGGCCTTTGCCATTCACCCGGTAGCCGGTCGTATGCCCGGTCACATGAACGTACTGCTGGCGGAAGCGGGTGTACCCTACGACATCATCCATGACCTGGAAGATATCAACGAGGACTTCCCCCAGGCTGACGTGGCTATCGTTCTGGGCGCCAACGACGTGGTCAACCCGGCCGCTCGTCACCGCAAGTCCAGCCCGATCTACGGCATGCCGATCCTCAACGTGGACATGGCGCGCCAGGCGTACGTGGTCAAGCGTGGCCAGGGCAAGGGCTACTCCGGTGTGGAGAACGAACTGTTCTTCGCCGAGAATACCTCCATGGTCTACGGCGATGCGCAGAAAGTGATGGTACAGATGATCGAAGCGGTGAAATCGCTGGGTTGATTCTGTAGCTGAAACAAAAGAGGGGCTTCGTTAACGCGAAGCCCCTCTTTTTATTCTGCGCGCATCTGTTGCAGAAACTCCCCACACTGATTGGCCTGCTCGCCACTGGGCGCGATCAGTGCCAGCAGGGCGGCCGCTGGTGTCAGCGAGCCCAGTGCCAGCATGCCGGCACCGCGCAGCGCCAGTGGTCCGGCGTGTACGCCGGGACGGGGCTCCTTGAAGGTCCCGCGGACGTACAGCGGCGAACGCAGGGAGATGATGCGCATGCCCTTGGAGTCAGGGTTGATGTCCAGGTCCAGTTCTTCGCTGGCAAAGTTCACCGTACCGTCGATCCCGATCAGCGCATTTTCGGTGTCGAGCACAAACAGCGGCGTGCTCATAAGCCCATCTTTGAGGGCAAGGTCGGCCACCGCGCAATTGATCCGCACCTCCTCATCGCCGAACAGTTTACCCATCACGTAGTTGCCGACGTTGAGTCCGGCAATTTCCATCAGGCCGCGGCTCACCGTGCCGTCATTGACCACCAGCCGCACCTCGCCATCGGCACTGCCGAGCAGCGCTGCCACCGAGTTGCCGCGCCCGCTCAGATCCGCATCGCCATTGAGTTCGCCGAGACTGGTCTGCATCGGGGCAAAGTCAGGCGCCAGCTGCTTGAGCTTGAAATGGCGCGCCCGCAGCTGTGCCTGGCCCCGCAGCGGTGCGTTGGCGCCATCGAGCTGGATATCAGCCTGCAGTTCGCCGCCGGCCATGCCGAACTTCAGCGGCGCCAGGCGCAGCCGGCCATCGTCCAGCAGCACGTGGGCGTCCAGATCGGTGATCGGCAGCTGTTCACTGTGTACGATGCGCTTACCTTGCACGCGCACATCGGCATCCATCGTCCGCCAGCGTTCGGTGCGGAACTCTTCCACCGGCAGCACCTTGTCCGCGGGCTGCCGAGTGTCGCTGCCGCGGGCCTCTTTCTCGGCGTTGGAGTCTGCCCCGATCAGGGGCGCCAGATCGCTGAACAGCAGCTGGTTGGACACCACGCTGCCGGACAACTTGGGGCGGGGCTGGCCGGAGACATACGTCAGGTCACCATGGATATCACTGTCACCGATGCGCCCGTTGAAGTCCCGATAGCGATAGGTAGCACCCTCGGCCGCCTGCAGTTCGGCGCTCAGCCGGCCGTCGGTGGAGTAGGGTGGGCTGTCGGGCAAGGTGACCCCGGTCAAGGGATACAGATTACCCAGACTGGTGCCCGACAGACGCAGGTTCAGATCCAGCGCGCCCAGGTTCTGCGGATCGGTCAGGGTTCCGGCGAGGCGGACGCGGGTGGAGCCGGCGCGAATATCCGCCTCCAGCGGAAATGGCAGCGAGGCATCCTGCAATGCCAGCAGACCACCGATCTTGCCTTCGCCTTGCACGGCTTGTCCCTGGTAACGCCCTTCAGCGCGCCAGGCAAAGGCATAATCCTGCGGTGCGGCCGTATCTGACTGTTCCTGCTTGCCCATGATATCGCTGAAGGCGATGGGTTCACCCAGAGGCTCGACCTGCAGGTCGAGCTGGAGTTTGCTGATGGCGTCGTCGATCCTTATCTGTCCCTGATCGAAGCCAATAGTGCCAATATCCAATACCCAGGGCGCAGGCTCTTCGGGTTCGCTATCCTCACTGCCCAGGTCGAAGGTCCAGTTGTCGCGCCCGTCAGCCAGACGCTGCAGATCTGCGTTCGGACCTTGCACATCGATACGGGGAATGCTGACGGTCTTCGCCAGCAGTGGCAGGGGTGCCAACCGTAACTCCACCCGCTCCAGGCTGACGAAAGTATCGCCCTCGGCCCAGTCCGGATTGCCCAGCACCATCTGCTCGGCGGCAATGTGCGGCCAGGGCACCCAGCTTCGCCAGCCATTCGTCTCCGGCTCGCGTCGCCAAGCCACGGACAGATCGCCTTCTATGGCGAAGGGTCGATCCAACGCCTCGGAAACCCGCTCGTTGATAGTCGGCTTGAGCAGGTTCCAGTCGAACAGCACCAGAAACAATGCCAGCGCCGCCAAGATCAACACCAGGCCGCTGAAAATCCAGATAAGGAAACTACCAACGCGCGTCATACCCAATCCGCCCCTGATCATGCATCTGATAACGATGCCTCAGGTTCAGACTAGCAAACTGTGGGAATATCGAAGTGATCGAGCCAATAGCAATGCCCGCTGGCATCAACTTCAAGGTTTCAACCTGCTGATTGGTGTGATGAGCGCAGGGCTGTGGGAACGGGCTCAGTGGGAGCGGCCTTGGCCGCGAACAGCATTGCTGCAAATCTTCGCGGGCAAGCCCACTCCTACCGTAATGCTGTTCACTTAGTCCCGTCATTCTCGGCGCAGGCCGAGAATCCATCGACACGCAATCCCAACCTGAACCCTGGATCCTCGGCCTGCGCCGAGGATGACGGTGTCGAGCGCGACAAGGTGCCATTCGGACCGGGACCTGGAACGACAAAAACGCTTTTAAGTGAACAGCATTACGCTCCTACCGAGCCATTCAGAGATGTTGTCCGAGATCACTTCTCGGCGTAATAGCCGAAGATCGATTTCACCTCGAGGAAGTCTTCCAGGCCGTAGTGACCCCACTCACGACCGTTACCGGACTCCTTGTAGCCACCGAAGGGCGCATTGTTATCCAGTGGCGCGCCGTTGAGGTGCACCA
This sequence comes from Candidatus Pseudomonas excrementavium, assembly GCA_019116555.1. Lineage (GTDB taxonomy): Bacteria > Pseudomonadota > Gammaproteobacteria > Pseudomonadales > Pseudomonadaceae > Halopseudomonas > Halopseudomonas excrementavium. Next base: position 7,845 of record DXBL01000043.1, on the reverse strand, counting down.
TGCCGGTGCGAATCTGGCGGGCGACATTGCGGGCGCGGTCCAGATCGCCAGAGGAAACATAGCCGGACAGGCCGTAGCGGGTATCGTTGGCAATACGGATGGCATCGGCCTCGTCTTCATAACCGATGATTGACAGCACCGGCCCGAAGATTTCCTCGCGGGCGATGGTCATGTCGGTGGTTACATGGCTGAAGATGGTCGGCTGCACGTAGTAACCCTTGTCCAGACCTTCCGGACGGCCTGTGCCACCGACGACCAACTGAGCGCCTTCCTCGATGCCCTTGCCGATCAGGTCCTGGATCTTGCTCCACTGGGCCTTGGAGACAACTGGGCCGATCACGGTATCCGGGGCATCCGGGGCACCCGCCTTGACCTTGGCTGAAACGGCCTTGGCGATGGCTGCTGCTTCATCCATGCGGTTGTTGGGTACCAGCATGCGGGTCGGGGCGTTGCAGGATTGGCCGCTGTTGTTCATGCAGGACATGACGCCATGGGCGACCATCTTTTCGAGGTTCGCATCATCCAGCAGGATGTTGGCTGACTTGCCGCCCAGCTCCAGGGCTACGCGCTTGATGGTCTCGGCGCCATTCTTCATGACCTGGCGGCCGGCACCGGTGGAGCCGGTGAAGGACATCATGTCGATATCCGGATGGGCGGACATGGCCGAGCCCACGGTCGGGCCGTCACCATTGACCAGGTTGAACACCCCGGCCGGCACACCCGCTTCGTCGAGCACTTCGGCCAGCAGCAGGGCGGACAGCGGAGCCACTTCCGAGGGCTTCAGCACCATGGTGCAGCCGGTGGCCAGGGCAGGGGCGATCTTGCAGGCCAGCTGATTGATCGGCCAGTTCCAGGGGGTGATCAGGCCACAGACGCCGATCGGCTCCTTGACCACCAGGGTATTGCCGATGCGCTCTTCGAATTCGAACTCCTTCAAGGCTTTCAGGGCGGCAGCGAAGTGGCCGGTGCCGGAAGGGGCCTGGGCATGTTTCGACAGCTTGGCCGGTGCCCCCATCTCCAGGGAGATAGCCCGGGCGAATTCCTCCGAGCGACGCTGGTAGATCTCGAGGATGCGCTCCAGCAGGGCGATGCGCTCTTCACGGCTGGTCTGCGAGTAGGTCTCGAATGCCTTGCGCGCGGCGGCGACGGCGATATCGACATCTTCTTCATTACCCAGGGCGATGGTTGCCACCGCCTCTTCCGTGGCCGGGTTGATCACATCGACGGTGCGGTCGCCCTTGGGCGCTACCCACTGGCCGTTGATATAGAATTGTTTTTCATGGCTCATTGATCAGGACTCCTGGTGGGACATAATCTTCAAAGTGTCGAAACAATACACGTAATTTGCGTTTGTATCAGCTGTTTGCGCGAATTTACCAAGCAAAACATGCGCCTGCTTTCACTTCAAGCGTTCTGGGAATAACTCTATACTACGCGCCGGAAAATCGCTGCGGCACCCGGCCTTTGCTTTGGTCCTGGGGTGCGCTCGACAATAGCCTATCGCCCTTATAGGGATGGGCAATACTTGACTAAAACAGTGGGATATTGCATAGTTCAGCCCATGTGAAACCTGACACGGGTGCTCTATGCGTCTGACCACCAAAGGCCGTTACGCGGTTACCGCCATGCTGGATCTGGCCCTCCATGAGGACCAGGGGCCCATCACGCTGGCAGATATTTCCCTGCGCCAGGGCGTGTCGGTTTCCTACCTGGAACAGCTGTTTGCCAAGTTGCGTCGCAGCAAGCTGGTGGAAAGTGTACGCGGGCCCGGTGGTGGGTATCGCCTGGCGGGAGGTGCTGCGTCCATCAATGTGGCGCAGATCGTCGAGGCGGTGAACGACTCCATGGATGCGACCCGTTGCCTGGGCAAGGGAGATTGCCAACATGGGGACGTGTGCCTGACGCACTATCTGTGGACGGACCTGAGCGAGCGTCTGCGCCAGTTCCTCGGTGACATAACCCTCGCCGACCTGGTGTCGCGCGAAGACATACAGCGCGTACGCACCCGGCAGGATAAGGGCGCCTGCGCCAACCAGGACACGATAAACCTGGAACGCATCATCTGACGCGGCCGCTGGCCGTGCGAATTTAGAGAGCAGTACCCGAAGAGGTACTTGCAGCCTGACATACAATGCAGCCATCGCCATGACGCTGACTGCGGGACTGAGGTGATACCGTGACTCAAGAAGTCGAGAACCTTATCAAGACGGATTACGCCGCCGGCTTTTATACCGATATCGAATCCGACACTTTGCCGCCAGGCCTTGATGAAAATGTCATCCGCTTTATCTCGGCCCGCAAGGAAGAGCCCGAATGGATGCTCGAATGGCGCCTGAAGGCCTATCGCGCCTGGCGGGAAATGGAAGAGCCGACCTGGGCCCATGTGCATTATCCGGAAATCGACTTCCAGAGCGTCTCCTATTTTTCCGCACCCAAGAGCATGGCTGATCGGCCCAAGAGCCTGGCCGAGGTTGATCCGGAGCTGCTGGCGACCTATGAAAAGCTGGGTATTCCGCTGCATGAGCAGGAAGCGCTGGCCGGCGTTGCGATGGACGTGGTCTTCGACTCCGTATCAGTTGTCACCACCTTCCGCGAAAAACTGGAAGAGGCGGGTGTCATTTTCTGTCCGATCAGCGAGGCCATACGGCGCTACCCGGATCTGGTCAAACAGTATCTGGGCACCGTGGTGCCGCAGAAGGACAACTACTATGCGGCCCTGAACTCTGCGGTTTTCTCCGACGGCTCCTTTGTCTACATCCCCAAGGGCGTGCGCTGCCCGATGGAGCTGTCCACCTATTTCCGCATCAACGAATTGAACACCGGACAGTTCGAACGCACGCTGATCATTGCCGATGAAGGCTCCCACGTCAGTTACCTGGAGGGCTGCACCGCGCCCATGCGTGATGAAAACCAGCTGCACGCCGCGGTGGTCGAGCTGGTGGCGCTGGACGGTGCGCAGATCAAATACTCCACGGTCCAGAACTGGTACCCCGGCGATGCGGAAGGCAAGGGCGGTATCTACAACTTCGTGACCAAGCGTGGTGTGGCCCACACCAATGCGAAGATCTCCTGGACTCAGGTGGAAACCGGCTCGGCGGTTACCTGGAAATACCCCAGCTGCATCCTCAAGGGTGATAACAGCGTCGGTGAGTTCTACTCGGTGGCATTGACCAATAATTTCCAGCAGGCCGACACCGGCACCAAGATGATCCACCTTGGCAAGAACACGCGCTCGACCATTGTTGCCAAAGGGATTTCTGCCGGCCGCAGCAACAGTTCCTATCGCGGCCTGGTGCGCATGAACCCGGGCGCCGAAGGGGCGCGCAACTTTACCCAGTGCGACTCGCTGCTGATCGGCGACCGCTGCGGTGCGCACACCTTCCCGTATATCGAAAGCAAGAACCCCAGCGCGGTCATCGAGCACGAGGCGACCACCTCCAAGGTCAGCGACGACCAGATGTTCCTCTGCCAGCAACGCGGCCTGGATGCCGAAAAGGCTGTTTCCATGATCGTTAATGGCTTCTGCCGTGAGGTATTCAAGGAACTGCCGATGGAGTTTGCCGTGGAAGCGGGCAAGTTGCTGGAAGTCAGCCTGGAAGGTTCGGTGGGTTGACCCACCGCAGGCTATCGAGACCATTTCATACAGATTATCAGGCGTAAAATATGTTATCGATCAAAGGGTTGTACGCTAAAGTTGAAGAAAAAGATATCCTCAAGGGGCTGGATATCGAGATCAATCCGGGTGAGGTGCATGCGATCATGGGCCCGAACGGGTCAGGCAAAAGCACCCTCGGCAACGTGCTCTCCGGCCGCCCGGGCTATGAGGCGACCGGCGGCAGCGTGCAGTTCAAGGGGCAGGATCTGCTCGAACTGGATACCGAAGAGCGCGCCCGCGAAGGTATCTTCCTGGCGTTCCAGTACCCGGTGGAAATCCCCGGTGTCAGCAACATGGAGTTCCTCAAGGTCGCGGTCGATGCCAAGCGCAAGCATGCCGGTCTGCCGGAGCTGTCCGCGGTCGAGTTCATGAAACTGGCGCGGGAAACCAGCAAGCGTGTCGATCTGGACGCCAGCTTCCTCAAGCGCGGCGTCAATGAAGGCTTCTCCGGTGGTGAGAAGAAGCGCAACGAGATCCTGCAGATGATGCTGCTCGAGCCCGACCTGTGCATCCTCGACGAAACCGACTCCGGTCTGGACATCGACGCTCTGCAGGTAGTGGCCGATGGCGTCAACTCCATGCGCGACGGCAAGCGCAGCTTTATCGTGGTGACCCACTACCAGCGCCTGCTGGATTACATCGTGCCTGACTACGTGCACGTTCTGGCCGGTGGCCGCATCGTCAAGTCCGGCACCAAGGAGCTGGCGTTGGAACTGGAAGCCAAGGGCTATGGCTGGCTGGAAAATGGAGAAGGCTGAACATGTCCGACTTTCAACAACAGGCCCTGACACTGGCCGCGGAGCAGCGCAGCCCTGAGTGGCTGACTGAACTGCGCGCCCGGGGTGCTGACATCTGGTCGGCTGCCAAATGGCCGACTCGCAAGACCGAAATGTGGAAATACACGCCGCTGCTGCCGCTGCAGAGCGATACCCCGGCTCAGTGGGCCCAGGTGGACAGCTGCGCCTGGCAGCAGGCCATCGACCCGATCGCCCTGGATGCCACCCGCCTGGTGTTCATCAATGGACATTTTTCCAGCGAGCATTCCAGCGAACTGCCCGCCGGCGTGGTGCGTTTCGGTGATGCCGATGCGAGTCAGCAGGCGCTGATCAGCCAGCATCTGGGCACCATAGCCAATTCGGGTGAGCATCTGTTCGCCGCCCTGAGCAACGCCTGGGCCGCTGACGGCATCCTGCTGCACGTGCCCCGTGGCACCCGCCTGGAAAAGCCGGTCTACATCCTCAACGTGGCCACCCCGGAAGCGCAGCCAGCGGTCAGCAGCCAGCGCGTGCTGGTGATTCTGGAAGACAACAGCGAAGCCGAGCTGATCGAGCATTACGTGTCCGGCAGCGAAAAGCAGAACCTGTTCGTCAACAGCCATACCGAGGTGGTGGTTGGCAACAATGCGCAGATCCAGCACTACCGCATCAACCTGGAGCAGGAAGATCTGCTGCACGTCGGTGGGGTGCATATCGATCTGCACCGCGACGCTCGCTTTCTCGGCTTCACCCTGGCCCAGGGCAGCCGCCTCAAGCGTATCGACTACCACGTCAACCACCGTGGCGAAGGCGCGCACTTGGGGCTCAATGGGGTCTACCTGCCGCGCAACAAGCAGCTGATCGACTATCACACCAATGTCGAGCATCGGGTGCCCAACTGCACCACCGACGAGGTGTTCCGCGGCATCATCGGTGATTCAGCCAAGGCCGTGTTCAACGGGCGTATTCATATCCATCAGGATGCGCAGAAAACCCTGGCCGAACTCAGCAACAAGAACCTGCTGACCTCGCCCACGGCCGAGATCAACACCAAGCCGGAACTGGAGATCTACGCCGACGACGTGCGCTGTGCCCATGGCGCGACCATTGCCCAGCTGGATGAGACCTCGGTGTTCTATCTGCAGAGCCGCGGTGTCACCCGCGCCGATGCGGTACGCATGCTCAGCTTCGGCTTCATCAACGAGCTGCTCAACGAGGTGCCGGAGCAGGCCATCCAGGATTACCTGCGGCCGCGCCTGACCGCGCTGTTCGGTGAGAGCGCCGAGGGCGATGAGCTGGGACAGATGAGCTATGACTGATCTGGCCGTCGACCGCAGCAGCCCATTCAATGCCGAACAGGTACGGCAGGATTTTCCGATCCTGCAGCAGGACGTCCACGGCAAGCCGCTGGTCTACCTGGATAACGCCGCCACCACGCAGAAGCCCGAGGCGGTGATCCAGGCGATCGTGGACTACTATCGCAAGGACAACAGCAACGTCCATCGGGGTGCCCATGCCCTGGCCGAGCGCGCTACCGACAAGTTCGAGCAGGCGCGGGTCAAGGTGGCCGGGCTGATCAATGCCGCCGAACCGCGGCAGGTCATCTGGACCCGCGGCACCTCGGAAAGCATCAACCTGGTAGCCGCCAGCTGGGGCCGCAGCCAGTTGCGCGAAGGCGACCGCATTCTGGTGTCGGCCATGGAGCACCACTCCAACATAGTGCCGTGGCAGATGATCGCCGCGCAGATGGGTGCCACGGTAGAGCCTATCCCGGTAGCGAATGACGGTACCCTGGATCTGGACGCACTGCAGGGCATGCTCGACGCACGGGTGCGCATGGTCGCCTGCGGGCACGTGTCCAACGCCCTGGGCAGCCTCAATCCGGTGGAACAGATCGTACGCATGGCCCACTCGGTCGGCGCCCTGTGCCTGATCGACGGGGCCCAGGCCATGAGTCACCTGCAGGTGGATGTGCAGGCGCTGGACTGCGATTTCTACGTGTTTTCCGCGCACAAGATGTTCGGTCCGACCGGCGTCGGCGTGCTCTATGGCAAGGCCGATCTGCTGGAAGCCATGCCGCCGTATCAGGGCGGTGGCGAGATGATCGAGACGGTCAGCTTCGCCGGCACCACCTATAACCAACTGCCCTACAAGTTCGAAGCGGGCACGCCGGATATCGCCGGCGTGATTGCTCTGGGCGCGGCAGTGGATTATCTGCAGAGCCTGGACCGTGACGGCGCCGAGCGCCACGAGCAGGACTTGCTGGAATACGCCGAAGCCAAGGCCCGTGCCATGCCTGGTATCACCCTGGTGGGTACCTCAGCCAAGCGCACCGGTGTGCTGAGCTTTCTCATGGACGGTACTCATCCCCATGATGTGGGCATGTTGTTGGATCAGCAGGGTGTGGCGGTCCGTACCGGCAACCACTGCGCCCAACCGATCATGGACCAGCTGGGCATTCCCGGTACTGTGCGGGCCAGTTTCTGTTTCTACAACACCCGAGCGGACATCGATCGTCTGTTCGAGGCGCTGGCCAAGGCAAAACAGTTTCTTGTCGAGGAGTAGAACATGAGTGTCGAATCATTCGATCCAACCAGCCAGGCGGTTTCCGTGACCCCGGCTGCGCTCGAGCACTTCCGTCGTCAGTTGACCCATCAGCCGGGCAAGTCGGTACGGGTCAGCATCAAGAAAAGTGGCTGTACCGGCTTCATGTATGTCATCGATATGGTGGAGCAGGGCGCCGAAGGCGACTTGCATTATCAGCTCGATGATCAGGTTGAATTATTGGTGGACCGCGACAGCCTGGCGGTACTTTCCGGCACAGAGATCGATATGGTGAAGGAAGGTATCAACCGCCAGATCCGGTTCATAAACCCCAACGTCAAAGACCAGTGTGGTTGCGGCGAAAGCTTCAGTGTGAGTTGACATGGAAAGACGCATGGTTGTCGCCCGGGCAGATTGCCCGGCGCGGCGGGTTCCCGATGGCACACCGCTGACGATCCCGAAAGATACCTTTGTAACCATCACCCAGGCGCTGGGTGGTAACTATACCGTCACCTACAACGGCCAGATGGTGCGGGTAGATGGCACCGACGCGGAAAGTCTCGGACTCGAGCCCGAGCTGCTGACGTTTCCCGAACCCAGTGACGATCAGATCCGCGAAGAGGACATCTGGACCGCGCTCAAGACCGTGTATGACCCCGAAATTCCGGTGGATCTGGTCAACCTGGGGCTGATCTATTCGGTGGTGGTTGACCAGCAGGCCAAGCGGGTGGGTATCAGCATGACCCTGACCGCACCCGGTTGCGGCATGGGACCGGTGCTGGTCGGTGATGTCGAGTATCGCGTACGTCTGGTCCCCAACGTCGAGACCGTGCATGTGGACCTGGTGTTCGATCCACCGTGGAACCGCGACATGATGAGCGAAGAAGCGCA
>DXBL01000336.1 GCA_019116555.1 Candidatus Pseudomonas excrementavium | reverse complement strand
TTCAATGCCCACTCGGCTATGCCACTTCGGACAAACAGCCACTCGTTCACTGATGCCAATACCTGACCGGAAAAGATGACCGGGTCCGACACCAGCAAGGAACGGGAAAAATTGCTGTCCAGCCAACGCATCTCTTGACGCATAACGTATTCGGCATGATCCGCACCGGGCAGGGTCCACCATGCAAAATAGATCCCGGCCCACTCGATCAGTACTGATATGAAGATCGAAACCAGCACCACTCCCAGCACCCTGAACGGCAGGGAAAGGGTTCTGGAAAGCAGCCCTGTCCGTTTCTTTTCAGCGGCCCTGACACGCGGGTCGTCAGCCATCAGCCGGGTACTCTGCCGGATCATCCGGCGCGACCTGTTCCCTGGTGCTTTGTACCACTCCCTGGAATAGGCCATGCGTGTCCTGCGGCTGTGGATTGGCTATGGCGAACCCATCGAAAGCCTTGCGTAACTCAGGATCAATTTCCATTGGTGGCGGTGCGACTGCTTCCCACCAGCGCTCACCCGCGCTGAATTGTTTACGCATGCCGACCGCAATGTCCGACACCGACTGCGGTACATCTTTCCCTTTGTCCGGCAGCGGCAGGGGCATACGGATTTTCCATAGCTGTCCCCCTTCCATCAATACGAACGCCTGCCCCTTGGGTAGGTTAACGATGTCGGCAGGCTCAAGCATGGGCACCGCTACTGTGCTGATCCGATCCCCACCCGAGCTGGTGAAGTCCACGTCAGAATCCGGGTTGCTGTTATCCGATGCCATGGAAACCAGCATGCGGGTCTGCACGTTTACCTGGCGTAGCTGGTTGGTCAACAGCTCGGCGGTCTTGTCCTCCCTGACTCGTAACATGATCAGGTTGTTAAAGTTACCGATCACCTGACCCGCCTTGGCAGCGCTACCAATCCTGGCCTCGATGTCCGAGACCGTCTGGGTGTAGGCCGTTACCTGGATGCCCGCACCACCGCCCTTGTTTACCAGCGGAATGAACTCGGGCCCCATCAGCTCGTTGAACTCATCGCAATGCAGGTTGATTGCCACCTTACCGCTGACCGGGGCAGGCAATCCGTCATCCACGCCAAATTTATAGATATGCCCAGCCACGCTCACCAGATCGGCAAACATGGAGTTGCCTATTGCTTGAGCTACCTCGAAATCGCTCAGTGCATCAAGACCCACATAGACAATGCCGCGCTTTCGGATTACCTGCAGCCAATCGAATATCGGCCGGGTATCTTCGAGATCATCGTAGTCTGGCGATAACAATTCATTGATACGCCCACTGGTCAATTTCTCCAGTAGCGGCAGCAATGACGCCACTATCTTGTCAAAGTAGGTCTTGTCGTAACGCACTGCTGAGAGCAACCCTTCGAGTACAGGGTCCTTGATCGACACGTCTGGCGACTGCAGGTACTGAATGAGGGCCACCACCCGCTTGTCACGGCCAAGCATGTTTCGTGGCCAGTTCCTGTCGTTCAACCGCCCCTCGAACTCGGCCACATGCGCCCATGCCCCGGGCAACGCCGCTTCCAGCCGTTGCTCGGCATACTCCACGAGCAGGCCATCAATATTCACCACATCCGCGAGAATCTGTTCATAGCTTGGCCGGTGCCCAAGGGCATGACGCGCGCGATTGACGATATTCACAAAGCGCCAGGCGAACTCCCTGAAAGCGGCACTATTGCCCTCGTTGGGCAACGCATTGGCAATCCGGGTAGCGACCTCCGACAGCCGACCGAACCGGCCTACTGCGTTATAGCGCGCCGACAATGCCGGCCATCCGAGATGAAACACATAGAATTCATTCTGGCGTCCCGCGCGAACCGCCTCGATGTACATGCGCACCAGCAGGTCCGCATCCCCTTTTGGATCAAAACAGATCACTACATCCTGGCTGGACCGATGAATATCCTGAGTAATCATTACCTCGGCCATGCGCGTCTTGCCAACCCGGGTCGTGCCCTCCACCAGGGTATGGCCAACGCGCTCACCCAATGGCATCCAGGCGTCCTGCTCTTTCCACTCAACAGCATGTATGGCCGGGTTCCCGCCAACCGGGGGTAACGGCCTGACGGGATTGAGTGGCGAGTCCACCCCCAGCAGGCGAACCAGTAACCGCGCTGCACGATACCGGTCCAGCCGGATTTCCATGCGCCGAGCTAATCGATACCCCCGCCTGGATTGCAGATAAACCTGTGTCTCTGGCTGCTGCGCTTCATGCAAGCGCTGAGTGTGCCTCGCCTCCCAGCGAAATCCCCTGCCAAGCCAAAGGTACCGATTGCTGACCGGGATCTGCTGGCTACGCATGGCAAAGCGCGGCAAGCGACGCATATTCCGGCGATACCGCAATACGACCCATGCTTGTCTACCGCGATGCGCGGCAAATACCAGAAAGCCAGCGGCCATGCCCAAGCCAATTGATGGCGTCAAGGCTACCGACCAGGGCGCCCACAAACAGAGTGCCGCACAACCAATACAAACCCATGCCGTTTGCAGCTCGACTGCCGGGCGCAGCATGGATTCCATTGGGTGTCTCTGTCTCATGCCCTCTCCGCTCCCTTAATGCCATACCGCTCGCCGGTCGAAGCAGCCAAAGCTGCTTCAGCAACAGCCAGACCATGCTGCGCGAGCATGGCCACCAGCGAGTCGAAATGATCGGGATCGAAGTCGCACAAAGCTGTAAGGCCGGTAAGTACAGGGTCGGCCTTGATTGTCGATGCGTGCTTGCCGACGTATAGCTTCAGAGCCGCGATCCGCCGGTCTCTGTGTTTGAACCGAAGCGGTAATGATGGTGCTGCCAGAGCCTCTGCCGACCGTATTATTTCAACCCAGGCACCCTCTGCGCGCAAGCTGGACTGGGCGTATTCCAGGCAGAGCTGATCCAGTTTTTCATGTGTATGCACGCGCTCTACGAGTGCGCGAGGCAATACTTGTCGCTCCTCCTTCATTGCGTGCAAGGCAATCCACATCACACGGCATAACCAGAACAAATGGCTGTGTTCGCCAACCACCACCGGCTTGCCCAGGCTTGGTAGTTCCATACTGGAAAACGCATTCACCGGCATCTTCAGTCCAACTTGCTCACTCACTGCTCCACCCCCGCATGGGTAATCAACGCCGGGTAATGTGACAGCCCCAGCAAGACGGCCAGGTCGTCGCCTGCGACAGGGTCAATACGCAACCCGGGCACGGTATCCAGCAACAGCTGCAATGTTGCGGCCGACTGCGCATTCACCGCCAGGCCAGTGGCTCCTATCTCCAGCAGGTGTTGGCTTCTTGCGGCCAGCCAGCTGAGGCTCAGCGGATCATCGCCGACAATGAACAGTGGCTGGAAGCCGGCAGGCAGGCTCAGATCCCGTCGCTCCACTGGCCCAGGGCTCAGGGTTTTTGTCACCACCGGCAACATATCTTCGATGCTATAGGGAGCTGTACGGGCCACCTGAATTCCTTCATGTTCTGGCACCCCTGCGCCGCCAATAGCCACGTAATAAGGACGGGCAGACTCCCCCCCGATATCCGCCACCACTTGCAGCGACATCTGATTGTCCGGAGCGGCTAGCGTTATCTGCGACCAGCCCATTGCCACCACCAGACTGCCTGCAGCCAGCGGCCAAACTGTTCGGCTCATGAAAAACATATCAACCTCCGGGAGTAATCCAGACCATAACCACCGGCTCAATCCAGGAGACCGGCGCTGACTTGAGTGGCTGGGAATGAGGGGAGCGCGAACGACCAGCAGGGCGCAGAACTGAAGCAATGACGGGATAATCCATGCGCGCGGCAACCAGCTCTGTATAGCGTCTGGCAGCATCCCCGCCAGCCGGTCGGTGATAACGGCCAGCGGCGGTCAGCCAGTCACCAGTAGTATCAAAGTGTGCGCGCAAGATAGCTGCTGCAGCGTCCATATTCTGAGCCGGATCCAGTGCAGCGCAAGGGTCCGCAAAGCGTCCAGTGAGACCAAACAGATCCGGGTTCCAGCGGACATTCAGCTGGGCCATACCCACATCTACCAGCGAGGTCTGCCCCAGCGCCTCATTCAGTGCAATGCACGCCTGATCGCGGGTGTCGTAATACCGGCCCTTTCCGGCAACGTTCAGTGTCCAGGGCCAAGGCTTGTGCTCGCCCTGGTACGCTCGACCTGACTCAGTGCGAGCCATTGCATAGAGAATTACTGCCGGCACGCCATGCCGCTCTCCGACCGATTCAAACAGGTCAGGAGCTTCGGCCTGCGCTGCCAGATCCGGCACCACAGAACCTATCAAGAAGGCTATTGCCATGACTTCTGGAAGAGTCATGCGCATGCGGTTCACCGCGAGCGAACAAGAGGCAGAGTCAGGCCAGCACCTAAGCCCGCACCATGGTTGAGCGTGATCGCGCCGCTGGTAACCCGTTCAGTCGGTATCCCCAACTCAGATGCCCAGCGCCTGATCTTGCCGTCATCGCCATTACTGTCTGTGACCCAGACATTCAGTTCGCGCCCCTCAGCCACCAGTTCCATCACCGTCTTGCTGCAGGCATCACAGCCAGACAGTGCCACCACCACATCATGTCGTGCCGGCGCGGCGAGAAGGCTCAAAAGCCCAGGGTCAGACTTTCCTGACATGGGCGGCCGTATCGAGAAAGTAGAAACTCGGGGCTGGTCGCCTGCTATGCGCGCTATGGCCTCATCATAAGACCGCTGGTAAGCAAGTTCGCGCTCGATACGCTCATACTCGAACCGGGCCTGCAGCTCTGCATAGCGACGTCGTTCCTGCTCTGTCCGGGCCTCAACACCCAACGCAGTAAGCGGATCCAGGCCAGGCGACAGAATACCCCGCCGCCCCGCCATCAAGGCTTCGTATCGATCCCATTCCAACGCCGAAAGACCCCACTCGCTGGCCCTGACCTCGCTGCGTTCCACTCGACTCTCGACCTGCTCGGGTTGATCAATCATCAGTGCTTGCTGGTTGGTTTGTGCTTCTTGCGCATTGGCCTGTAACACCATGCAGGTCGCCAGCAGGGCTGCGAAATATTGGGCCTTCAACAGGTTAATCATGAGACCTCCTATTGCACTGCCAGCTCAACCACACCGCTGCCAGAAATAAATTCCGCAGATCGGTCGCCCACACGGGAAACCCGCCACCCGGCAAAAGACTCACCCTCCTCCAACAGCCGAACCTGATTCAGTGTCTGTGCACCCTGCGACGCCACTGCCACAAAATGACGCCCGCCACGAAGCTCTATGCCGGTCACATTGAATGAGGGTGCGACCGGCTTGGTTGTCGGCACTGAACTGGCTGGTTGGACGCTGCGGCGTACTGGCCTGGATTGAGCGGTCTGTATCTTGTTTAGTTGAACCGTCATACGCTCCACATCGTCTTTCAATCCTCTGAGCACTGCATCCTGTATGTCTTGCAACTCACCCAGCTCAGCCACCAACACCTGCAGAGCCGTCACCTGTTCGACGACGTCGTTGTGCTGGCCTCGATATTCCACTGCCAGCTTTCGCAGGCTGTTATTGGCCACAACCAGACGTTGGTCAACGCCGTCTCTGGCATCCAGCAGTTGTGTTTCCATTACACCCAGGCGTTCATGGTGCTCAGCCAGCTGGGACAGCAGCATGTCTGTTTCCGAATCTGAACAAGCGCACAGCATCAATACCAGGCACGCCAACATCGCTTTACGGATCATGGTTAGTCTCCAGCTTGATCCAGCTTGGCAACTCGCAGGCTGAAGCACACTTCCCGTGTCACCGGCTCAACCTGCAATTGATAACTCGGCCCACTGAGCAGCTGAAGTGCGGCCTGCAGCGGCATGGGGCCTAACTCGTAGTGCGCCGCCGGCAATGGGCGGCTGAACAGGGTTTCAATGACCGGTTTCCCTGTCTCTGAACACAGCTGGTAACCGGACCTATCCAAGGTATGTGCAAGCCCATCACCGACAGTGGGATTGAGCCTTGTCGGTATCCTGACCTGGACCATTTGCTGCATCAGATTGCTTTGGCCTGCGTGGGCCGACGTGGACACCAGCGTGTATCGCCCTGTGCGCAGGACTTCTATCGACGTGGGATTGAATTCGTCATTAAGCTCGGCGGCAACAGGCTGGTAATTGAGCAGATCAAGTTGCTGAGAATCCGAATATTGATCTGCCAGGTTGTGCTCAACCGGCTGCTGCACGCAACCGCTCAGAGCACCTGTGGCGCTCACAACAGCAAGCAAAAGAACATGCGGCAAGCGATAAGACATGATGGGTGCCCTCCTGATGAGTCGTTGCGGAGGCACAATGCTGGAAGTCGTACAGGACAGCGATGGAGAATGTTAATTGAGTTCAGGTGTTTTCTGCGAACCCGGCTGGCCTTCCTCGATTGTTGGTCGCGCCACACTCAATGATTCAACGTTGACCGACCGCTGATGCTGTCTGATAATGAAAGCTAACCCCGCTGGCTACTGACGGTTTCAGTAGCGCCCTTTGAGTCCTTGTGGCTCATTGCCCTATAAGTGCCTGCGACTGGTGAAAAGGCACGGCTCAACGTCCAAAACGTCCACGGTGTTGCTACCAGAGCCCAGTCTCCCTGTACGTCGCCCTCTTGGTCGAGGGCCTCATTTTTTGCTTGAGATTGGCCAATCATGACGCTTCTTCGAGGCAACATGATTGGCCAATCTTCAGATAGCTTCACCCCGGCAGGACCCACTGCCTGAACCCTGGGCTCCCTTTGTGCGGGAATCGTGCATACATACTACCGAGACACGCTGCAATCAGACTCGGGTACGACACGACGCATGGCTTGCCGGACATGCATGGCGTATAGCAGCTGACATTCTCATGCTACCTGGCCCACAGCTTCCCAGTACGTTCGAACCGCTTTTACCGCAAAATAACGCCAGCTCTTGAATCGCTGGCGTTCTATTTATCGGCGTATCGATATGTTTATTTTTTTTCTTTTATCTGGAATGACAAATAGTGCTTACTCTCCCTGCCTTTCAGCCATCGAGCACTGGGAGCATTGGTGATCAACAATGGAAAGTGTTTATCTTTCCCTCTGATAAGCGTTTCCACCTCGCTGTGTATAACGAAATCCAGCTTAATACCCATTTGCTCAAGGTGCGCTAGCGTTGGGCGTGACCATTGTGTCGGCTCGCCAGCCAGAAGATTTTCTGCAAACCGTTGCAACCATTCCAACGCTGTCCGTTCTTTTTGTGTTAATCGCATAGCCATCACTTCTACCCTCCTGGCTGTTAATTCCAGATGTAAAAATGCACCAATCAACATAGCAACCCATTAGGCTGATCAGCCGGTGTCAGGCGCGCCGTTATCATTCTCAAACACTGCCTTGCACTTTGGATAGCCACTACAGGCCCAGAAGTCATACGCCCCTTTCCTCCCCGTGCCGATCCGGTGCAGCAAAGGTTTAGTGCATTTGGGGCAGGCATGCTCACTCGGTTCGGGCTGCGGTGTGCGCGCTCGGGCCTTGCCCGGTTTACCCTTGGCATCTGGCAGCGCGGTTTTGCACTCCGGGTAGCCGGAGCAACCCCAGAAGAAACCTTTGCCACCCTTGCGACGCCGTAGCGCTGCGCCGCATTGCGGGCAGACATGTTCGCTTTTGGGCAGACTGACCTGACGCTGGCGCAGGCCACCCAGCTCCTTGTCGAGCAGCACCCAGGTCTGACTGATGACCTGGTCATAGGTCATGCGCCCCTCGGCGATCAGATCCAGTTGATCCTCCAGCTCGCGGGTAAAATCCAGATTGGCAAAGGCAAAGGTGCCCACCAGCGCATCCCGGATGAGCTCGCCGGTCGGTGACGGTGACAGAAAGCCCTTGCTGTCCTCCAGCAGATAACCCCGACCGGTGATGTTCTCCAGAATCGCCGCATAGGTACTTGGCCGGCCGATACCCTGTCGCTCCAGCTCGGCCACCAGGGTGGACTGCTTAAAACGCACCGGCGGCTTAGTCACTTTGTCCAAGACCCGTGCATCCACCGCCTGAATATTCTGCCCCACGTCCAGCCGCGGTATCGGATTGACCGGTTCGGCCTGCGTGCCGTCCTCCGGATCATCCTGCCCATAGACCCGCATCCAGCCGGGATCGACTAGCTTGCGGCCACGACCGATAAAGCGCACCGGCAAGCCATCAGCATCCCCGGTCAACAATACCTTGCGCACCGCATAGCGCGCATCGGCCAGCTGCGGCAACCGCCCGCCGCCAGATCAGCTCATAGAG
>DXBL01000335.1 GCA_019116555.1 Candidatus Pseudomonas excrementavium | reverse complement strand
CGCGTGGTGGTCGGCCTGCAGGTGCCCGAGGCCGAGCGGGCGAAGGTGCCGGCAGCGCTGGATGCTATCGGTTACCCCTACTGGGACGAGACCGATAACCCGGCGTACCAGCTATATCTGGGCTAGGATCTGACCCCGGCACTGCTTACCTAACCTCCGTCATTCTCGGCGATAGGGAGGCAGTGGTTGACAGGTTTTTACAGGTAGGGTATATCGGTGTCGCTCGATACGTCGGAATGTATTGTCTCGAAACGCTTTGTGCGTCCGCATGCCGGACGCTCTGATGGACCAGACAAGGTAGTTGGCCAGTATTGGAGGGCAGGTAATGCGCCGTAAGCCGGATTTGATATGGGTTCTCGTGTTGGTGTTCACCCTGGGTGTGGTGACCACGGGATACACCCAGAGTTACTTTGATCGCCCCGCCGTCCCGACCGGGATGGAATCTAACGCAACAGAATGATCTGCTGATCGCTGACGATGCCGTCCAGGGGGATATCCCAGCTGGCGGCAGGCAGCTGTGCGACTTTCTGGCAATGATGGGCCAATCCCAGCAGGTGTGGTCCGATCCAGTGCCGGCGCCGCCGGCGGAAGGCGAAGGTACGGTCATAGAAACCGCCACCCATGCCGAGCCGATTGCCCTGTTCATCGAAGCCGACCAGCGGCATCAGGATCAGGTCCAGACGCCAGGGGCGGGCCTGCAGTCCCGGGTCGATCAGGGGCTCACGGATACCGAAACGATTGCGCACCCAGCGTTGCCCCGGCACCAGGCGCTGGAAATGCATGCGGTCGGCGGGCCAGCCGGTGACTACCGGCAGATAGCAGTGCTTGCCCAGGCGGCGCGCATGGGCCATCAGCACCCCGGGATCGATCTCACCATCATTGGCCAGATAAAAGGCAATATGCCGGCTGCGTCTAAACAGCGGGTGCTGCGCCAATTGCCGCCAGAGCTGCTGACTGGCCTGACGTTGCTGCAAGGGGCTGAGAGAGCGTCGCGCGGCGCGCAACTGGCGGCGCAGGGTGGAACGGTTGACGCCATTCATGAAAGGGGACCCCGGAATGCCGCTGTCGGGTTAGCCCTTGAACCCGAAAGTTCAAGGCGGAGGACATGGTACCGTTTTAGGCTTTCCGGCAAGCGGACATGCACACCGACGATAACGCGTGCCCCCCTTCTACAGGAGTATCGGCTCAGGGACATCACCGACTGGCAAACATCCCAGGGATGTGACCGAGTATACAGAAAACTCACTGCTATTCCAGAGCCCCGGGCGGTCGGGGCTATTCCTGATGGCGCGCCAGGGCTTGATCGAGGCGGTTGGTCAGCTCGGTTATCTGTTGCTGTTGGTCACTCATCAGGCGGCCTTTCTGCAGATTGCCGCTGAGCATCTCGTGGCTGATGTTGAGCGCGGCCATGACGGCGATGCGCTCCAGCCCCACGACCTTGCCGCGATTGCGGATGTCGCGCATGGTGTTGTCCAGATGCCGGGCGGCTTCTTCCAGGTTGTAACGTTCTTCCGGGGGGCAGGCTACCTGGTATTCCTTGTCGAGGATGCGCAGGGTGACTGTCAGGGGTTGGTTCATGAATCGTGCTCCAGGGATTTCAGACGCAATATCATGGCTTCGACCTTCTGTCGGGCCAAATCGTTCTTCTCGATCAGTTGCAATCGTTCATCACGCCAGGAGCGTTCCTGGGCCAGGAGCTGTTGGTTCTGTTGGTGCAGTCGATCACAGATGGCGATCAACCGGTCTATTTTTTCGATCAGGTCGTTGATGTTGGAATCGTCCATTGTCGCCGTCAGTCTGTCATCCCACCGTTGCCGAACTATAGAGGGGGGCGGGATGCCGGTCAAACCCTGATAGGGGAATTGACCCACCGGTTCCAGGTTGTTCCCAAGGCGCTCGGGTCTGTAGGATATGTCAGTTGACTGGAGAGCTTTCCAGCACCGTATCCCCCCTTGTCCGAGAGGCCGGAAAACATGGCTCTGATGCCCGCCGCTTTTGATTACGACCGAGTCGAGCAGATGTTCACCCAGCTGTCTGCCGCCGGTTTCCCCGCTGAACTGCATGGCCATCTGGTCGGCCGGCTTGCCGCTGGCGCGCGTTTGGACCACGGCACCTGGCTGGAGGTGGCCCGCGAGACCATCGATGGCCGCGGCAGCCTGTCCGAGGCCGACAAGGTATTTCTGATCCAGCTGTACGACGCCAGTCTGGCGCAACTGGCCGGCAGCGGTTTCGATCTGACCCTGCTGCTGCCCGACGACAACACCGCCATCGATCATCGCACCTTGGCGCTGGGGCAATGGTGCGAAGGCTTCCTGGGTGGTTTCGGCCTGGTGGGCCGCCAGGGCGAGCTGAGTGAGGAAGCCAGCAGCGTACTCGCCGATTTTGCCGCCATCGCCCAGGTGCAGACCGATCTGGAGGAGTCCGACGCCAACGAGGCCGACTACATGGAGGTCATGGAATATGTGCGCATGGCGGTGCTGCTGGTGTTCAGCGAATGCCAGCCAACCGACCAGGCTCCGGACCAACCCCCCGCCTCACTGCACTGAGGGAGAACCGATGTATATCAGCAAGCAGGAATATGCCCGCCGCCGCAAGGCGCTGATGGCGCAGATGGAACCCGACAGCATCGCCATTCTGCCGGCCGCTCCGGTCCACATCCGCAACCGCGATGTGGAACACCAGTACCGGCAGGACAGTGACTTCCAGTACCTGACCGGCTTTCCCGAACCCGAAGCGGTGGCGGTGCTGATTCCCGGTCGCGAGCATGGCGAGTATGTGCTGTTCTGCCGGGAGAAGGATCCGGAGCGCGAGCTGTGGGATGGCTATCGCGCCGGCCAGGAAGGGGCAGTGGCTGACTTCGGCGCCGATGATGCCTTTACGATCAGTGACGTGGACGACATTCTGCCCGGCCTGATCGAAGGCCGCGAACGGGTCTACTACGCCATGGGCGCCAATCAGGAATTCGACATGCGCCTGACCGGTTGGATCAACACCATCCGCAGCAAGGCGCGGCTGGGCGCCGAGCCGCCGAAGGAATTCGTCGCCCTGGATCACCTGCTGCACGATATGCGCCTGTACAAGAGTGCGGCGGAGTTGCGGGTGATGCAGGCCGCCGGGGACATCTCCGCCGAGGCGCATACCCGCGCCATGCAGGTCTGCCGCCCCGGCATGTACGAATACCAGCTCGAAGCCGAGCTGCAATATACCTTCATGCGCCACGGCAGCCGTTCGCCGGCCTATGCCTCGATCGTCGCCGCCGGGCGCAATGCCTGCATCCTGCATTACACCGAGAACACCAGTCAGATCCGCGATGGCGATCTGGTGTTGATCGATGCCGGCTGCGAACTGGACTGCTATGCCAGCGACATCACCCGCACCTTCCCGGC
>DXBL01000334.1 GCA_019116555.1 Candidatus Pseudomonas excrementavium | reverse complement strand
CTCGGCGGCATCCAGAGTCAGCTGGGCATCGGGCCGGGGCAGACCACCGCGGATAATCGCTTCACCCTGCTGCCGGTATGCTGCCTGGGCAACTGCGACAAGGCGCCGGCGCTGATGATCGATGACGACACCTTCGGCGATGTCACCGCCGAAGGCGTCGCCGCACTGCTGGAGGCCTACCCATGAAGACGCTTGCTTCGTTCGGTCCCGCCAACCGCATCGCGCGTACGGAAGAAACCCATCCACTGACCTGGCGCCTGCGTGACGACGGCCAGCCGGTCTGGCTGGAGGAATACCAGCAGAAGAACGGCTACGCAGGGGCGCGCAAGGCGCTGCAGGAGATGGCCCAGGCCGATATCGTCAGTACCGTGAAGGATTCCGGGCTCAAGGGGCGCGGCGGCGCGGGCTTCCCCACCGGGGTGAAGTGGAGCCTGATGCCGGCGGACGAGTCGCTGAACATCCGTTACCTGCTGTGCAACGCCGACGAGATGGAGCCCAACACCTGGAAAGACCGCATGCTGATGGAGCAGCTGCCACACCTGCTGATCGAAGGCATGCTGATCTCGGCCCGGGCGCTCAAGGCCTACCGGGGCTATATCTTCCTGCGGGGCGAATACGTCGATGCGGCGCGCCACCTGAATCGTGCGATCGATGAGGCCAAGGCCGCCGGCCTGCTGGGCAAGAACATCCTCGGTTCGGGTTTCGACTTCGAACTGTTTGTACACACCGGCGCTGGGCGCTATATCTGCGGTGAAGAGACCGCACTGATCAACTCCCTGGAAGGCCGCCGCGCCAATCCGCGGGCCAAACCGCCCTTCCCCGCCGCCGTTGGGGTCTGGGGCAAGCCAACCTGTGTCAACAACGTGGAAACCCTGTGCAACGTGCCGGCCATCATCGGCAACGGCGTGCAGTGGTACACCGGACTGGCGCGCCCAGACAGCGGCGACCACGGCACCAAGCTGATGGGGTTCTCTGGCAAGGTGAAGAATCCCGGTATCTGGGAGCTGCCCTTCGGCATCACCGCCCGCGAATTGTTCGAGGACTATGCCGGCGGCATGCGCGATGGCTACACCCTCAAGTGCTGGCAGCCCGGCGGTGCCGGTACCGGTTTTCTGTTGCCGGAGCACCTGGAAGCGCAGATGTATTCCGCCGGTATCGGCAAGGTCGGTACGCGCATGGGCACGGGTCTGGCGCTGGCGGTGGACCACACGGTGAACATGGTCTCACTGCTGCGCAACATGGAGGAGTTCTTCGCTCGCGAATCCTGCGGCTGGTGTACGCCCTGCCGTGACGGCCTGCCCTGGAGCGTGAAGACCCTGCGTGCGCTGGAGCGTGGCCAGGGCCGCCCCGAGGACCTGGAGGTGCTGCTGCGCCTGGTGGATTTTCTCGGGCCGGGCAAGACCTTCTGTGCCCACGCACCGGGGGCGGTCGAGCCGCTGGGCAGTGCGATCAAGTATTTCCGCAGCGAATTCGAGGCGGGTATCAGCCAGCCGGCAGCCGCCGACCAGCCGACGGCCGAGTTCGTGCAGGCGTGACGAGATGCGCGGCTCGCGCGGGGATGTTGGATGACCATTCCCCCCGCCGGGCCGCAACAGGAATTCCATTAGCAGCACCCGTATAGCGGGTAAGAAGACAGTACAACCATGGCCACTATTCATGTAGATGGTAAAGACTACGAAGTCGACGGGGCAGACAACCTGCTGCAGGCCTGCCTGTCCCTCGGCCTCGATGTTCCCTACTTCTGCTGGCATCCCGCGCTGGGTAGCGTGGGCGCCTGCCGCCAGTGCGCGGTCAAGCAGTACAGCGACGAAAACGACACCCGCGGCCGGCTGGTCATGTCGTGCATGACCCCGGCGACCGACAACAGCTGGATCTCGATCGACGATGAGGAAGCCAAGGCATTCCGCGCCAGCGTCATCGAATGGTTGATGATCAACCACCCCCATGATTGCCCGGTATGCGAGGAAGGCGGTCACTGTCACCTGCAGGACATGACAGTGATGACCGGTCACAACCAGCGCCGCTACCGCTTCAGCAAACGTACCCACCAGAATCAGGAACTGGGCCCGTTCATCGCCCACGAGATGAACCGTTGCATCGCCTGCTATCGCTGCGTGCGCTATTACAAGGATTACGCCGGCGGCACCGACCTGGGCGTGTTCGGCGCCAACGACCAGGTATATTTCGGCCGGGTCGAGGATGGCACCCTGGAGAGCGAGTTCTCCGGCAACCTGACCGAGGTCTGCCCCACCGGTGTATTCACCGACAAGACCCATTCCGAGCGCTACAACCGCAAGTGGGACATGCAGTTCGCCCCGAGCATCTGCCATGGCTGCGCCTCCGGCTGCAATATCAGCCCCGGTGAGCGCTACGGCGAAATTCGCCGCATCGAGAACCGCTTCAACGGCTCGGTGAACCATTACTTCCTGTGCGACCGTGGCCGTTTCGGCTATGGCTACGTCAATCGCAAGGACCGCCCGCGCCAGCCGATCGTCCAGCGCTCCAAGTTGAGCATGGGCATCGATGCCGCATTGGATCAGGCCGCCGGCGTGCTCAATCGACGGCGGATCATGGGGATCGGCTCGCCCCGCGCCAGCCTGGAAAGCAACTTCGCCCTGCGTGAGCTGGTCGGCGCCGAGGACTTCTTCTCCGGCATCGCTCGCCATGAACTGGACAATATCCAGGCCATCCGCAATCTCCTGCAGCATGGCCCGCTGCCGACGGCAACCATCCGCGACATGGAAAGCCACGACGCCGTATTCGTACTGGGTGAAGACCTGACCCAGACCGCCGCCCGCATCGCCCTGGCCCTGCGCCAGGCAGCCAAGGGCAAGGCCGCCGAGATGGCCGAAGCGGCTGGTATCCAGAGCTGGCACCAGGCGGCAGTACAGAACATTGCCCAGGGCGCCCTGAACCCGGTCTTCATCGCCAGTGTGGACAGCACCCGGCTGGATGACATCGCCGCCGAGTCGGTCCAGGCTGCACCGGACGACCTGGCCCGCCTCGGCTTCGCCGTGGCCCATGCCATCGATCCCAGCGCGCCGGCAGTATCCGGCCTGGAGGCCGACGCCCTGGAGCTGGCGCAACGTATCGCCGAGGCGCTGCTTGCGGCCAAACGGCCGCTGCTGGTCTCCGGCGCTTCGCTGGGCAACCGTGCGATCATCGATGCGGCGGCCAATATTGCCCAGGCCCTGAAGAACCGTGAGAAAAACGCGTCCATCAGTCTGGTCGTGCCGGAAGCCAACAGTATGGGCATGTCGATCCTGCTGGCCGACGATCAGGCTGACAAATCGGTCGAGGCCGCTCTCGCTGCCCTGAGCGCCGGCCAGTATGACGCTCTGGTGGTATTGGAAAACGACCTGTATCGCCGGGCCGACAAGGCCAGTGTCGATGCCGCGCTGGCCGCAGCCAATGTGGTCATCGTTGTCGACCACCAACAGACACCGACCACCGACCAGGCCCACCTGCTGCTGCCGGCGTCCAGCTTCGCCGAAGGCGATGGCACCCTGGTCAGTCAGGAAGGCCGCGCTCAGCGCTTCTTCCAGGTCTTCGAGCCGAGCTACTACAACCCCGAGGTGCTGATCCGTGAGGGTTGGCGCTGGTTGCACGCCCTGCGCAGCACGCTGCTGGGCAAGCCCGTGAACTGGACTCATCTGGATCAGGTGACCGAGGCCTGCGCCGCGGTACAGCCGCGTCTGGCTGCCATTATCGATGCGGCGCCGGACGCCAGCTTCCGCATCAAGGGCCAGAAACTGGCGCGGGCGCCGCACCGCTACAGCGGCCGCACCGCGATGCGTGCCAATATCAGCGTGCACGAGCCGCGTCAGCCACAGGATCCGGACAGCCCCTTCGCCTTCTCCATGGAGGGCTACTCCGGCAGCCGAGAAGAGCGCCAGCAGATTCCCTTTGCCTGGTCGCCCGGCTGGAACTCGCCCCAGGCCTGGAACAAGTTCCAGGATGAAGTAGGTGGCCATCTGCGCAGCGGTGACCCCGGTGTGCGGCTGCTCGATGATGCCCGCGCGGACCTTACCTGGGCCCAGGCGCCAAGCGCTTTCGCGCCAGCAGCGGGTACCTGGCAGGTCGTCCCCCTGCATCACCTGTTCGGCAGCGACGAGAACAGCAACCGGGCCGAGCCGATTCAGCAGCGCATGCCGCAGCCCTATATCGCCCTGGCCGAGACCGAGGCCGCTCGCCTGAACGTTACCGACGGAACGGTATTGAGTCTGGTGCTGGGTGACCAGCCGCTGCAATTGCCGGTACGCATCAGCAGCGATCTGCCACTGGGCGTGGTTGGGCTGCCGGCAGGCCTGCCGGGTATCCCGCCCCTGACGGGCACCAGCGTGGTGACCGAATTGAGGGAGGCCGCACAATGAGCTGGTTCACCCCCGAAGTAATCGCCGTGCTGATCAGTGTGATCAAGGCCATCGTCATCCTGTTGGCGGTGGTCATCGCCGGCGCCCTGCTGAGCTTTGTCGAACGTCGTCTGCTGGCCGTGTGGCAGGATCGCTACGGTCCCAACCGGGTCGGCCCCTTCGGCATGTTCCAGATTGTCGCGGATATGCTGAAGATGTTCTTCAAGGAAGACTGGACCCCGCCGTTTTCCGACAAGCTGATCTTCACCCTGGCCCCGGTGGTGGCGATGAGTTCGCTGCTGGTGGCCTTTATCGTGGTGCCGATCACCCCGACCTGGGGCGTGGCAGACCTGAATATCGGTCTGTTGTTCTTCTTTGCCATGGCCGGCCTGACGGTCTATGCGGTGCTGTTCGCCGGCTGGGCCAGCAACAACAAGTTCGCCCTGCTCGGCGGCCTGCGCGCCGCGGCCCAGACGTTGTCCTACGAAGTGTTCCTGGGCCTG
>DXBL01000333.1 GCA_019116555.1 Candidatus Pseudomonas excrementavium | reverse complement strand
GCGCAGCGCCAGCAGGTTCTGCACCGCTTCCTTGCCGAGAAAATGATCGATGCGGAACACCCGCGACTCGTCGAATACGCTGCCGATTCGGTCATTGATCTGGTTGGCGGTTTTCAGGCTGTCGCCCAGGGGCTTTTCCAGCACGATGCGGGCTTCGGCATTCACCAGCCCGGCCGACTCCAGGTGCAGGGCCGTGGGAGCGAACAGGTCGGGCAGCGTGGCCAGATAGAACACCCGTACCCGGCCCGGCTGCTCACCAAGATGCCGGGCCAGTCGAGCGAACTCAACCCGCTGGCTGACGTCCAGGGTCAGGTAATCGAGACGCTCGGCAAACCCATCCCAGGTGGCCTCATCGAAGTCGGCCTTGGCCACGTGCTGGCTGACATGCCGGCGCACCAGTTTACGGTAGCTGTCCCCTTCATGCCGGGCGCGGGCCAGCGACAGGATGCGGGTATCGGGATGCAGATGACGATCACGATGCAGGTAGAACAGGGCCGGCAGCAGCTTGCGCATGGCCAGATCCCCGGTGCCGCCGAATACCACGATGTCGCAGGCTTTGCCATATCGCGCTGACACCAGGGCCTGTTGACGTTTCATCGCGCACCGCGTTGCAGCGTCAAATATTGCCAGGCAAGGCGCGGGACGCAGCCAATGGTTATTCCCTTGGCAAGTCCTGCAACGCAGCATGGCAATATTTGACGCGCAACCCGCAGGGCCGGGCCTGTTTTCAGGCGGCACAGCGTTGCTCGTCGTTCATTTGGAATAACCAAATTTCTCTCCTTGCGCCTTGCTCCGCCTGAAAACAGGCTCCGGCGCGGTCGTGATGAAACGTCAACAGGCCCTGATGCTCTCCTCGGAAAAGCGGCCGGAGGGTTTTTGTAGTATAACTACACAACACTACGACTCCCGTACCGCAGACTATCATGAAGCTCACGTGAACTTGCTCCAACACATTGCCGGTAACCGCCAGATTCTCCGAAAATCGGAGCTGAAGGTCGCCGACCACGTCCTCACCAACGCCGCCCAGGTGATGCATTCGTCCATGGCCGACCTGGCCCGCGAGGTGGGCGTCAGCGAGCCCACCATAGTGCGCTTCTGCCGGGCCATCGGTTGCACCGGTTTCCAGGACCTGAAACTCAAGCTGGCGCAGAGCCTCGCGGCGGGCGCCAGCTTCGGGCAGTTCTCGATCAATGAGGACGACAGCGTCGATGAGCTGTCGCACAAGATCTTCGATACCACCCTGGCAACCTTGATGGATGTGCGCGAACGCCTGGATGCCGATGCCATGGAACAGGCCATTCTGGCCATGGCCGACGCCCGCCGCGTGGAGTTCTACGGCTTCGGTGCCTCCGGTGCGGTGGCCAGTGATGCCCAGCACAAGTTCTTCCGCCTGCAGGTGTCCACCGCGGCCTATTCCGACCCGCACATGCAGGCCATGTCCGCCGTGACGCTGGGCCCCTATGATGTCGCCGTGGCCATCTCCCAGACCGGGCGCACCAAGGATCTGCTGCACTCGGCCACCCTGGTAGTGGAGGCCGGCGCAACCTTGATCAGTCTGTGCCCCAGCCACACGCCGCTGGCCGAGCTGGCACGCATTCACATCCCCATCGATGTAATCGAAGATACCGATATCTACACCCCACTGTCATCCCGTATCGCCCATCTGGTGGTGATCGATGTGCTGGCCATGGGTATGGCCATGCGCCGTGGGCCAGAGCTGGTCAATCACCTCAAAAGCGTGAAGCGAAGCTTGCGCGGACTGCGGCTGTCCAACAAGGGCAATCAACGGAGTACCGATACGCAGGAGTGAGCCGATGCGCAGAGTCACCCGGGGCCCCGACTCCGCTGAGCACGACGCCGCCCCCCTCCACTGCCGGCCATGGCAGCGGCTGCGCTTCGCCGACCACCTGGTACCCCGCCCGCCGGTGTCGGGCATCAACGTCCGCTGTCGCCTGCAGCATTTCGCCATTGTCACCTACGCTGTTGCGGCGGACCGTCTGCGCCAGCTGATCCCGCCGCGCTTCATGCTCGATAGCGTGGTGATCGACGGGCAGGAGCGCGGGCTGGTCTCCGCAGTCCCCTTCATCAATGTCGACTTCACCCTGGCAGCCTACCCCTTCCCACGCCTGCGCATGGGGCGAGCAACAGTATCCGCACAGCGTGCTGATGCAGCCGATCAATGACTTTCTCGTGTATCTGCCGCCGACCCGTCTGGAGCTCGAATGAGGCATAATGGGGCGCCTTGCCTTTTCATCAGGAGCCGCACATGCCCGTCGCCATGGCCCGCCATATTCTGGTCAAGACTGAAGCCGAAGCCGCACAACTGAAACAGCGTATCGCCGCTGGCGAGGCATTCGATGTGCTGGCGAAAAAACACTCTACCTGCCCCTCGAAGAAACGCGGCGGCGACCTTGGCGAAGTGCGCCCCGGCCAGATGGTGCGGGCTGTCGATCAAATCATCTTCAAGAAGCCGCTGAAAGTCGTGCATGGCCCGGTGAAGACCCAGTTCGGCTGGCATCTGGTGCAGGTTTTCTACCGCGACTGAATACCGCCCCCGCCGTTTCCCGCCGCGCTGCAAATTCCGGAATACCGTCTATACTTGTAGGGACATTTTTCAATAATGACCCAACAAGGCAACGTACCCGGGGGCAGCATGCAACTGAAGAATCTCTACAAACCCGTGCGCATCGCGAGTTTCGTGGTCCTCGCGCTGATGGTGGTTTCCGCTCTGTATGCCTTCACCATGACCGTCCTGCACTGGACGGGTATCAACGTCTGACGAGGCGCGATCATGAACAACAGGCAAGCCAGGATCTTTGCATGGGGCTCGACCATCGCCGCCGCGGTGCTGTTCCTCGGGCTGACACTCGACAGTCATCGCCAGTTTCCCGAACTCACCAATGCCGAAACCATTACCCCGCAGGTGATTCACGGCAAGGATGTGTGGCACAAGTACAACTGCATCAACTGCCACACCCTGTTCGGTGAAGGTGCCTATTACGCACCGGATCTGACCAAGATCACCCAGCACCGCGGCGAGGCCTATCTGCAGGCCTACATGCGCGATCCCAGCGCGTTCTACGATGAACAGACCCACCGGCGGCTGATGCCGCAGCAGAACCTGAGCGAAGAAGAAATCACCGACCTGATCCAGTTCCTCGACTGGGTTGCCAACGTCGACAACCAGGACTGGCCGCCACGGCCGATTCTGGTCACCGGCGGCTTCACCGCGGTGGCCGGCTCGGGGGGCGCCGGGCAGGCGGCTGAGGTGCAGAGCGGCTCGACCTCGGTGGGAGTGCGTCCGGTTGATGCCGATGATGACATCCGCGCGCTGGGTGAGAACGTGTTCCGCACCGCCGTACCCGGCTGCGTGGCGTGCCACTCGCTGACGCCCGGTGCCGACGGTGCCGGCCCCAGCCTGGCGGGTGTGGCGACCCGGGCCGAATTGCTGGTGGGCGAAGCCGACTACAGCGGCCAGGCCAGCGATATCGAGGGTTATCTGCGCGAATCCATCCTCGAGCCCAGCGCCCATCTGAGCACCGGCGGCATGTACTCGGCCAACGGCGTGTCGTTCAT
>DXBL01000042.1 GCA_019116555.1 Candidatus Pseudomonas excrementavium | reverse complement strand
GCGCTGAAGATCGCCCTGGCCTGCCAGCGCGCGCGGGGCGAAGGTACCCGCACCCTGCTGATCGGCCGCGAGCTGGGTTACCACGGTGTCGGTTTCGGCGGCCTGTCGGTGGGCGGCATGGTCAATAACCGGCGCGCCTTCGCCAGCCTGCCCGATGTGGCGCACCTGCCGCACACCTTGGATCTGCAACGCAACGCCTTCAGCCACGGCCTGCCCGAACACGGCGCCGAGCTGGCCGAGCACCTGGAGCGACTGGTGACGCTGCATGGCGCGGAGAATATCGCCGCCGTGATCGTCGAACCCATGTCCGGTTCCGCCGGCGTGATCCTGCCGCCGACCGGCTATCTGCAACGCCTGCGCGAGATCACGCGCAAGCATGGCATCCTGCTGATTTTCGATGAAGTGATCACCGGCTTCGGCCGCGTCGGCGCGCCCTTCGCCGCGCAGCGCTGGGGCGTGACGCCGGATATCATTACCACTGCCAAGGGGTTGACCAACGGCGCCATTCCCATGGGCGCGGTGCTGGTCAGCGAAACGGTGCAGGACGCGCTCATGCACGGCCCCACCGGGCAGATCGAGTTCTTCCATGGCTACACCTATTCCGGCCATCCGGTGGCCGCCGCAGCGGCGCTGGCAACCCTGGATATCTACCAACAGGAGAACCTGCTGACCCGCGCCAGTGAATTGGAGGCCTACTGGCAACAGGCCCTGCACAGCCTGACAGGCCTGCCCAATGTCGTCGATATTCGCAACACCGGCCTGGTCGGCGCGGTCCACCTGGCCAGCCGTGACGGCGCGCCGGGGGCCCGCGGTTATGATGTATTCGAACGCTGCTTCTGGGAGGGCGGCCTGATGGTGCGCTGCACCGGCGACATCATCGCCCTGTCGCCGCCCTTGATCGTCGAACATGAGCATATCGACCACATCATCGACACCCTCGGCCGCGTCATCCAGCGCACCGCCTGAAGGTGCCAGCTCCGGGCGGCATGCCGCCGCCCGGCCTGTTTCTTACCGTCGCGCCTCCCCCGGATGGGTTGCTTGTCGCTCCCGCGGTGAGCCACCAGCATGAAAAGTGAATGAATATTCGCTTCAGGATTCCGCCGTTCCTGAGTCTGCCGCCTGCGTGGCCCATCTCCGGGCAGCACTCCGCTGCTCGTTACTCGACGGAGCAAGACCCATGAAATCCCTGTCCCTTCTTTTACTGTCCTTTCTGCTATTGCCTCTCACCAGCCATGGGATCAATCCGGGCCCCGAGGAGCCGACACCCGGCGACCCCGGTACGCCGGGGCTCTGTGCGGACGATAACCTGCAACCGGGCCAGCATCAGCGCAGCCTGACCATCGACGGGCAGCGCCGCCAATACATACTCCATGTCCCCCGCTCCTATACCGGCGACCGGGAAGTGCCGCTGCTGCTCGACTTCCATGCGCTGCACACCAGCAGCGGCTATCAGCTTGATAACTCCGGCACCCAGCAGGTGGCGAACCAGCAGAACATCATCGTCGCCTACCCGCAGGGCATCGATAACGCATGGAACCTGGGGCCCTGTTGTACCGAGTCGCGCACTGTCAATGATGTGGGCTTTGCCCGGGAGATTGTCGAGCAGGTCAGTGCCGAGGCCTGCGTGGATCGCAAGCGGGTGTATGCCACCGGCTACTCCAACGGCGGTGGCATGGCCTATATTCTCGCCTGCCGGGCGGCTGACATGTTCGCCGCAGTCGCGCCGGCGGCCTTCGACATGATCAGCGAAGTACAATGCAATCCGTCCCGGCCGATTTCAGTGTTCGCCCATCGCGGTCGGCTGGATGTGATCGTTCCCTACCGCGGCGGCCCGTCCACACCACCCACCGGTTATGATCTCGATCCCATCACCTTCCTCGGCGCCGAGGGCAGTTTCGAGCGCTGGTCGGACCTGAACAGTTGTGGCGGCTCGTCCAGCATCGGCAATAACTGCGTGTCATCCGGCAACTGTGCCGGCGGTGTGGAGAACGTGCTGTGCACCGCCCGCCTCGGCTCCCATTCACCGTGGGATGCGCAGACCAGCTGGGACTTTCTGAAGCAGCATTCACTGCCCTGAGCCCGGCGGCTCGAACAGAGCGGCCGGGGCGATCCGGCCGGCTCTGTTTGAGAAAACATCCTAGTCTAAACGTGACCATCGGGTTACATTCCTCGTCTGCCTATGCAATCAAACCCAATTCGATGCCTGCTGGTCTTTGGACGATACTCTCGAGTATCCGTCGGGAATCAGCCCGCTCCGGTCGATATGTGCCGGAGCCACGCAGCGAAACAGCGAGGAGTCTTGCTTGATGTCGCGTTTACCGGTCATTGTCGGTTTCGGCGGTTATAACGCCGCCGGCCGCAGCTCGTTTCACCATGGCTTTCGGCGTACCGTGATCGAATCACTGCCCGCCGCCGAGCGTCAGGAAACCCTGGCGGGACTGGCTGTGCTGATGGGGCTGGTACGCGCAGAGCATGACCGCTATCTGGATGACGCAGGACAGGTTGTTACGCCGGCGGACATCGAGCAGCGCTTCGGGCAACAGATTCTCGATGGCACCCTGGTACGCCGCATCGAAAAGCGTCACCTGGACGTGGATGCTGCACATTGGCACAAGGTGTTGCCGGTCGGCCTGGAAGCGGATCAGCCTCTCTCTTTCATTACCCTGGCCAAGCAATTGCCCGAGCCCTTGCCCGCCGGCTGGACGGCGGAGCTGCTGGGTAACGGCGAGGCCCGCGTGACCATCGCCGGCAACTGCGAACTCAAGGTCGACAGTTACCGGCCGCTGGCGGTCAAGTCCGCCGGCCAGCTGCCCACCGGATTCGAGCCGGGCGAACACTACAATTCGCGCTTTCACCCCCGCGGCCTGCAGATGGCCATCGCTGCGGCAGCGGACGCCCTGCACTCCACCGGCCTGGCCTGGCAGCACATTCTCGAGCATGTCGAGCCCGATGAAGTCGCGGTGTTCGCCAGCAGCATCATGAGCCAGCTGGATGAATTCAGCTTCGGCGGCATGATGCAATCGCGCCTCAAGGGTCACCGGGTCAGCGCCAAGCAGTTGGCCCTGGGGCTCAACAGCATGCCGGCGGACTTCATCAACGCCTATGTGCTGGGCAGCGTCGGCACCACCGGCGCCATCACCGGTGCCTGCGCCAGCTTTCTGTACAACCTGCAGAAAGGCATCGAGATGATCGGCAGCGGCCGCGCCCGGGTGGTACTGGTCGGCAGCAGTGAAGCGCCCATCACCGCAGAATGCATCGAGGGCTACGGTGCCATGAGCGCCCTGGCCACCGAAGAGGGCCTGCGCAATATCGAAGACCGGGACGAGGTGGATTTCCGCCGCGCCAGCCGCCCATTCAGCCAGAACTGCGGCTTCACGCTGGCCGAGTCCGGGCAGTTCTTCATGCTCATGGATGATGAACTGGCACTGGAACTGGGCGCCGACATCCATGGCGCGGTGCCGGATGTGTTTGTCGGTGCCGATGGCTTCAAGAAATCCATCTCCGCGCCCGGCCCGGGTAACTACCTGACCATGGCCAAGTCCGTGCACAGCGCCATGCAGATCCTCGGGCCGGAGCGGGTACGCCAGCGCAGCTTCGTGCATGCCCACGGCTCCAGCACCCCGGCCAACCGGGTCACCGAGTCGCAGCTGATCGATGAGGTGGCGGCGGCGTTCGGTATCGACGAGTTACCTGTGGCCGCGGTCAAGGCGTTCGTTGGTCATTCCCTGGCCAGCGCCAGCGCTGACCAGTTGGCTTCGGCCCTGGGCACGTTCAAATACCAGATCATCCCCGGCATCAAGACCATCGACAGCATCGCCCCGGATGTCTACCAGCAGCATCTGCGCTTCAGCACCACCGATGTATCGCGCGCCGACAACCCGCTGGAAGTGTGTTTCATCAACTCCAAGGGGTTTGGTGGCAACAACTCCAGTGCGGTTGTACTGGGCCCGCAGCCGGTCGAAGGTATGCTGCGCAAGCGTTACGGCGCCGAGCGCTTTGCCGATTATGAAATCCGTCGCGAGGAAGTGCGCAAGGCCGCCGCGGCCTATGAGCAACGGGCGTTGCTGGGCCAGCTGGATGTGATCTACAACTTCGGCAAGGACATGATCGACGAGAGCGATATCCAGATCAACGCCGAACAGATGCGCATTCCGGGCTTCAGCCAGCCGCTGGTATTCAAGCCGGACGCGCGTTTTTCCGACATGCTCGATTGACCGACCTGACTGTAGGATCGGCCTTGGCCGCGAACAGGGTCAGCAAAAACCCTTTCGCGGCCAAGGCCGCTCCCACACAGGCTGGTCGATACCCGAAGTAATCGGGCTCAGGTGAGCATAGAACGGGGGCTGCGCGACAGCACTCCGCCGTAGGCAGGGCGCAGACTCCTACCAGGTAAGCACCGCGGCCACCGCCCGCAAGATACGAGCTGGTGCTCGAATCTCCCAGGAGCTCACCCCAGTCATGGCCCACCCCTGGGAGAGCTGTCGAGCACCAGCTCGACAGCTCTCCCAGGTACTCGCGTAGCAGCCTACTTGCGCTGCCCGGACATGGCAGCAATGAAAGCAGCCATTTCGGCGTTCTTGTCCGCAGCGATGCTCTGCACATGGGGGTTCTGGTTGAGCAGTTCCAGCAAGGCCTGGGCCTCGGGCCAGTCACCCAGCAGATCGATGCCAAACAGCTTCTTGCCGACGATCTGCGCCAGGTCGATGCTGTAGAGGAACAGGATATCGGCGATGCTCATCTCGCTGCCGGCGACATAAGGCGCGAAACGGCCATGGCGGCGCAGGGTAGCGACGCCGGCCTGCAGATCAGCCTTGGCTTTGTCTTTCACGCTCTGCTCTACCTTGCCACCGAAGAATACCTCCGGATAGCAGCTGCGCGCCGGCAGCTCGATATACAGCTCGATTTCCTTGGCCAGTGCCCTGACGGTCGCCCGGGCGAAGGGGTCCTGCGGCAGCAGCGCCTTGCCGCCCTGGGTTTCTTCGATGTATTCCAGGATAACGTTGGTTTCGCTGATGAAACCCTGCTCGGTTTCCAGAAAGGGCACCTTGCCGCGCGGGCTTTTCGCTAAAAACCCGGCATCCTGGCTGCTGTGCACCGTGTTGATTTCGAAATCCACACCTTTTTCCAGCAGCGCCAGCTTGGCCATGTTGAAGTAGTTGCTGACTGCAAATCCGTGAAGTCTGAGCATTGTCGTTCTATCCGTCTTGTTTTTGAAAGAGCCCAGTGTCGGCCAGCGACCGGGGGCACGTCCAGTCCATCACGGTGGTGAATTTCGCCAGGGCGGATAGCCGCATTGCTACCGGGTTACCCGCTGGCTAGACTGCAGGTGTAGTTCACCGTCTATCAGAAAAGGGTCTGCCCATGTCACTGACTTGCGAAGAAATCGACGATATCAACCTGCTGGTCCAATACGATCTCGCCAATACCCAGGCGGGGCTCAAGGTGCATCAGCGGGAGGCGTCAGCCACAACGGTGGAGACGGCCGCACGGTTGTATCGGCGGGGACTGACGACGATGGACGATGGCGGTTATCTGACCAGCCTCGGACTGGAAGCAGCGGAGCATGCCCAGGCGCTGATGACCATACTGCGCACGAAATAAATCAGCGATAGATCCCGATGGATCGCCGCTCGGCATGAGGAGCGGCGATAGCGCACCTCACTCGTCCAGCTCCAGTTCCACCTCATCTCCCGACAGGTCACCCAGCACCTGCGCCAGCACGATGCCCAGGGCCTCGCCGTCGCTGTCATGGATCCAGCCGTGCGCGGATTGGTAGCCGAAGTGCAAGGTGCCGTCCGGCGTCGCCACCCACAGTTCACGCGAGGCCGGCTGGCGGCCGATGACCAGCCGCGGGCCGGCGGCCAGCATCAATACCAGGGACCCTTCGGTCTGTTCCATGTCCAGATCCAGGTCGGCGGCGTCCAGCGCCTGCTCGATACGGTCCTGAATCAGATCAACCTGACGGTGGAATTCGCTTTCATTCAACTCTTGCATTGCCTTCCTTTCCTGCTTCTGCGGCGGGTGCGCCGGACTCCCGGGCTGGGTATACTGCCGGATATTGTCCATTTATCAACCAGGATTCCACCATGAAACAATCCATTGCGGCATTCTTCATGCTTCTGATCCTAGCCGGCTGCGGCCAGAAAGGCCCGCTGTACCTGCCCGAAGAGACAGCCGGCCAGCCGGTTGATCCGGCCCGGGAAGAAATGACCCAGCAACCTACCGGAAACTGAAATAGTTCATGAGTGAATTTCAATACCAGAACGGCGAATTGCACGCCGAAGCCGTCGCCCTGTCCGCTATCGCCGCGCAGCACGGCACGCCCTGCTACGTCTATTCGCGCCGCGCCATCGAGCAGGCTTTCCTGGCCTGGGATTCGGCACTGGCCGGCCAGCCCCACCTGGTCTGTTTCGCGGTAAAGGCCAACTCCAACCTGGGGGTGCTGAACGTGCTGGCCCGCCTCGGTGCCGGCTTCGACATCGTTTCCGGCGGCGAACTGGAGCGGGTACTGGCCGCCGGCGGTGACCCGGCGCGGGTGGTGTTCTCCGGCCTGGGCAAGACCGAGGACGAGATGCGCCGTGCGCTGCAGGTCGGCATCAAGTGCTTCAACGTGGAATCCACCGCCGAGCTGGAGCGCCTGCAGAAGGTGGCTGCCGAGCTGGGCGTGCAGGCGCCGGTCTCCCTGCGGGTCAATCCGGATGTGGATGCCCGGACCCATCCGTACATTTCCACCGGCCTCAAGGAAAACAAGTTCGGTATCGATATCGCTTCAGCGCTGGCGGTGTATCGCCGGGCCGCGGCACTGCCAAACCTGGATGTGCAGGGTGCGGATTGCCATATCGGCTCTCAGCTGACCGATGACACCCCGCTGATCGATGCGCTGGATCGCATGTTACTGCTGGTCGACCAACTGGCCGATGAAGGTATCCAGGTCCGGCATCTGGACCTGGGTGGCGGTCTGGGCGTGACCTATGACGATGAAACCCCACCCACGCCGGGCGAATATCTGGCCAAGGTACTGGAGAAAGTGGCGGGGCGCAATCTGACCCTGCTGTTCGAACCGGGCCGCTCGATCGTCGCCAACGCCGGCTTGCTGCTGACTCAGGTCAACCTGCTGAAGCCGACCGAGCACAAGAACTTCGCCATCATCGATGCGGCCATGAACGACCTGATCCGCCCGGCTCTGTACAGCGCCTGGATGGGTATCGATGCCGTGCGGCCGCGGACCGACGTGACCGCCAAGCCCTGGGATCTGGTCGGCCCGGTCTGCGAAACCGGCGACTTCCTCGGCAAGGACCGGGAGCTGGCGCTGGCCGAGGGTGATCTGCTGGCGGTGCGTTCCGCCGGTGCCTACGGCTTCGTCATGAGCTCGAACTACAACACCCGTCCCCGTGCGGCCGAGGTGATGGTGGACGGTGCGGTAACGCATCTGATTCGCCGTCGGGAAACGGTCAGCGAGCTGTTCGCCGGCGAGTCGCTGCTGCCCGAGGCCTGACATGCTGCTGCGATTCACCAAGATGCACGGCCTGGGCAATGACTTCATGGTCATCGACCTGGTAACCCAGCATGCCCAGCTGTCGCCAAAGCTGATCCGCCAGTGGAGCGACCGGCACACCGGCATCGGCTTCGATCAGTTGCTGGTAGTGGAACCGCCGGGCCATCCCGAGGTGGACTTCCGCTACCGCATCTTCAATGCCGACGGCAGCGAAGTGGAGCAGTGCGGCAACGGCGCCCGCTGCTTCGCCCGCTTCGTGCAGGACAAACGCCTGACCGCCAAATCCGAAATCCGCGTGGAAACCGCCGGCGGCCTGATCACCCTGAACGTCCGCCGTGACGGCCAGGTAACGGTGAACATGGGCGCGCCCCGCTTCACCCCGGCGGACATTCCCTTCACCGCCGACGGTGAAGCCGTGAGCTATCCACTGGAGGTCAATGGCCAGACGCTGGAAGTAGTCGCGCTGTCCATGGGCAACCCCCATTGCGTGACCCTGGTGGATGACCTCGACCGTTATCCGGTGGCCGAACTCGGCCCGCTGATCGAGCAGCATCCGCGCTTCGCCAAGCGGGTCAATGCCGGTTTCCTGCAACTGGTGGATCAGCATCAGGCGCGGCTGCGCGTACATGAGCGCGGCGCCGGTGAGACCCAGGCCTGCGGCACCGGCGCCTGTGCGGCGGCGGTGGCGGGTATCCGACTCGGGCACCTGACATCGCCGGTGACCATCCGCCTGCCCGGCGGCAACCTGAAAATCGAATGGGCCGGCCCCGGCCAGCCGGTAATGATGACCGGACCCGCCGCCCGGGTCTACGAAGGACAGATACGCATATGAGCGAAACCAGCCAGCCGCCAGCCACTGAGCTGGATTCCACCGTTGTGGCCGATTATCTGCGGCGCCATCCGGCGTTTTTCGTCGAGCACGACGAGCTGCTGCCCGAGCTGCTGATTCCGCACCAGTCCGGCCAGGCCGTGTCACTGGTGGAGCGGCAGGTCAAGCTACTGCGCGAGCGCAATATCGACGTGCGTCATCGGCTCAGCCAGTTGATGGACGTGGCGCGGGAAAATGACCGGCTGTTCGAGAAGAGCCGCCGGCTGATCCTCAATCTGCTGGAATCGCCAGATGTCGAAGAGGTGATCGCCACCATCGAGGACAGTCTGCGGGATGATTTCCAGGTGCCCTTCGTCGCCCTGATCCTGTTCAGCGAGACCCCACGCATCGGCAACGCCCGCTACACCACCCATAGCGAGGCCCGCGAGGCCATCGGACACCTGTTGGACAGCGGCAAGACCCTCACCGGGGTGCTGCGCAACCACGAACTGACTTTCCTGTTCGGCGCCCAGGGCGAGGAAGTCGCCTCCACTGCTCTGGCACCTATCCAACATCAGGGGTTGCATGGCGTGTTGGCACTGGGCAGCCGCGACCCGCAGCAATACAAGAGCGCCACCGGCACCCTGTTTCTCGGTTATATCGCCGACGCCCTGGCCCGGGTGCTGCTGCGCCAGCGACCGCTGAGCAGCGAGCCGCGGAGTCTGTAGTGGGCAGCGCGCCGCTGCTGACAGAGCTGGAGGCCTTCATCAGCCACCTGCGCAGCGAGCGGCAGTTGTCGCCCCGTACCCTGGAGGCCTATCGCCGTGACCTGGACGGCCTGTGCCGGTTTCTGGCCGAGCGCGAGGTCAGCGACTGGAATGCGTTGGACAGCGCCCTGCTGCGACTGTACATCGCCAGCCGGCACCAAGCCGGATTGTCCGGCCGCAGCCTGCAGCGCGAGCTGAGCGCGGTGCGCAGCCTATACCGTTACCTGCTGCGCGAACGACGCTGCCGACACAACCCGGCGCTGGATCTGCGGCCACCCAAATCCCCGCGCAAGCTGCCACGTACCCTGGATGCCGATCTGGCGGCACAGCTGCTCGATAGCGGCGAGGACGACGATTGGCTGACGATCCGCGACCACGCCATGCTCGAACTTTTCTACTCCTCCGGCCTGCGCCTGTCGGAACTGGCCAGCCTGGACATGGGCCGGCTGGATCTCGACAGCGGCGAAGTCCGCGTCGTCGGCAAGGGCAGCAAGACCCGGGTGCTGCCAGTAGGTCGCCTGGCGCGCCAGGCCCTGCGCAATTGGCTCAAGGTGCGGCCGGCGGTAGCGGATGCCAGCCAGCCGGTGTTCGTCGGCATGCAGGGGCGACGCCTGACGCCCCGGGCCATCCAGCTGCGGGTGCGGCGTTACGGGGTCGAGCATATCGGCCAGCACCTGCATCCGCACATGCTCCGGCATTCCTTCGCCAGCCATTTGCTGGAATCCTCGGGCGATCTGCGCGCGGTCCAGGAACTGCTGGGGCATACTGATATCAGCACCACCCAGGTGTACACTCATCTGAATTTCCAGCATCTGGCCGAGGTGTATGACAGCGCCCACCCCCGCGCCCGACGCAAGTCTGAAGATTGACCGGATTGCTTGCCATGTTTCAATTACTCACGTTTGACCTGGACAATACCCTGTGGGAAACCGAGTCGGTGGTGGTAGCCGCCGAGCAGGCCCTGCTGCAATGGCTGGATCGACACGCTCCCCTGTTCACCCAGCAGCTCGACCGGGAAGCCCGAGGGGCCCTGCGCCATGAGGTGCTGGCGGGTGATCCCACGCTGCGCCACCGGGTCACCGCGCTGCGTATCGCCGTGCTGGAACACGGGCTGCGCAAGGCCGGCTACACCGCCGAGCAGGCCGCTGAGCTATCGCTGGCGGGCTTCGAGGTGTTTCTCGAAGCCCGCCATGCGCTGACTTTCTTTCCCCATTGTGAGCCGCTGCTGGAAGAGCTGGCCCGGCATTACCAACTGGCAACCATCTCCAATGGCAACGCCGATGTACGCCGCCTGGGGCTGGAGAAGTACTTCAAGATCATCGTCTCCGCCGATGAAGTCGGTCTGAGCAAACCCGATCCCGCGCCCTTTCTCGCCGCGCTGGAACGCGCCGGGGTGGAGCCGCACCAGGCGTTGCATATCGGTGATCATCCGATCGACGACATCCAGGGTGCGCGCGATGCCGGATTGCATACCCTGTGGTTCAATCGATTGGGGGTGGAGTGGTCGGCGGAGGCGGAGCGGCCCCATGGCGAAGTGCGCTGCCTGAGCGAGATCCCCGACTGGCTGCGCCGTTATCGAGGCTGAGAGCCGGCGCCTGAGGTGAATGCAACGAGCCCGCAACAGCGGGCTCGCTAGGGCCTGTTCCCGTTTCCTTCGCCTGCGCGTTGCCGCGTAAAAGCTCGCCAGGCTAGGCGTGGGATGCAGGCAATGGTTATTCCCTTGCCAAGTCCCACAACGACGCATGGCGAGTTTTTACGCGCAACCCGAAGGGCCGGGCCTGTTTTTGCGCGATGCTGCGTTACTCGATGCTTATTTGGCCCACCAAACCTCGCATCTCGCGCCTTGCCTCGCGCAAAAACAGGCGCCGGCGCGCAGGCGAAGGAAACGGGAACAGACCCTAG
>DXBL01000332.1 GCA_019116555.1 Candidatus Pseudomonas excrementavium | reverse complement strand
CTCGAATACTGCTGCTTTGGGCAGCTGACGTCCAGCCTAAAATCATCTGGTAGGACCAGTTTGTTGCGCTCATATTGCAGATTTTGTGTGCCGAAGCATGTGAGATACAGGCATTCACAAAAATATAGTGGATTTGTAAACGCGCCATCTTTACTCTGGTATGACCAGTTTTCCAAGAAGGGTGAGGTCATGGTTGAGAGTGCTTCGGAGCGTCGTCAGGTTGGCGATGTGGTTGCTGATCGCATCGAGAAGCTGATCGCGGATGGCGTACTGAAAATGGGGCAGATGCTGCCGTCCGAACGGCAGCAATGTGAAAAGCTGGGCATTTCCCGCAGCGCCCTGCGTGAAGGGCTGAAGGTACTGCGCGGCCGGGGGCTGATCAAGACCTCCCAGGGCCGTGGTTCCTATGTGGCCAGTCTGATGGGCAATCGGGATGAAACACCGATGATGCATCTGTTCAACAACCACCCGCGGACGCTGTTCGATCTGCTGGAGGTGCGCGCCCTGCTCGAAGGCGAATCGGCGCGGCTGGCGGCGTTGCGGGGCACCGATGCCGATTTCGTGCTGATTCAGCGGCGCTACGATGAGATGGTCGCCGCCCATACCACGGGACCGGTGCGGGATCCGGAAACCCTGGCGCACCTGGACCACGCCTTTCACCTGGCGATCTGTGACGCCTCGCATAACCCGGTGCTGGTGCACACCCTGCAGTCGCTGACCAAACTGCTGCTCAGCTCGGTATTCGCCTCGGTGCAGAACCTCTATCACCGGCCAACCCACAAGCGGCAACTGGATCGCCAGCATGCCCGGCTCTACCACGCGGTGATGGAGCGCTTGCCAACCCAGGCCAAGCGCGCGGCGGTGGACCATATCCACAGCATTCGGGACAACCTGCGGGATATCGAGAGCGAAGGCCAGCGGCTGGAGCGGGCGACCATGCGCCTGGAGGGCTGGCAATAAAAAATGGGCGATGCACTCGGTGCATCGCCCATTCTTATTGCCACCCCCGGATCAGCGTCCGGTGGTGGTGATCCCCGCTGCGCTCAGCGGATCGTTCACACCCAGTACATAGATCGCCAGCATGGCCATCAGACCGGCAAAGGTCACGTAGTAGAGCGTTGGCAGCAAGGTTTTGCGCAGGGTGATCCCCTCGCGTCCCAGCAGACCGACCGTGGCCGATGCCGCTACCACGTTGTGAATGGCGATCATGTTGCCTGCGGCCGCACCTACCGATTGCGCCGCGACGATCATCGCGCCGGAGATGCCCAGCAGCTCAGCCGTATTGAACTGGAACTGCGACAGCATCAGGTTGGAGGCGGTGTTGGAGCCGGCGATGAACGCGCCCAGTGCACCTACCGTCGGGGCGAACAGCGGGTAGACATCGCCGACGGCGTTGGCGACGGCATTGGCCATGGCCACCGGCATGGAGGGCAGGTCGGACAGGTTGACTCCCGAGTTGATCAGGATACGCACCATGGGAATGGTGAAGATCAACACGAAGCCGGCGCCAATGATGGTGCTGGTAGACTCGCCCAGCGAGCGCTTGAACTCGGTGAACGACATCCGATGCACCAGGGCGGTGACCAGTACCACGAACACCAGGATGCCACCAGGCAGATACAGCGGCTCCAGGCTGGCGGACAGGCCCGCTTCACCCATGATGTCAGTGAACTTGAAGCTCAGGCTGTTGAGCAGGCCCTTGAGGGTGTCATTGGTACGCGACAGCACCAGCACCGCAGCCAGCAGCACATAGGGCAGCCAGGCCATCCAGATGGCGATCGGGCGTTTGCCGGCCACGTCATCCAGCTTCATCTCGACACTGCCCATCCAGTCGGCAGGCCAGTCCTTGGGATCGGCAAAGTCCCAGGTTTCCTTGGGCATCAGGAAGCCAGCCTTGGCGGCAGGCACCACGATCGCCAGGCCGACCAGGCCGCCGATGATCGACGGGAATTCCGGCCCGAGCAATACCCCGGCCAGCGCGTAGGGAACGGAGAAGGACACCGCGGCAAACAGGGCGAAGGGAGCGACCGCCAGGCCTTCTTTCCAGGAGCGGTTCGCGCCGAAGAAGCGGGTCAGGATCATGACCATGATCAGCGGCATCAGCAGGCCGAGCAGGGCGTGCATGATGGCGACCTTGGAAACAATCAGCTGGAAGAAGGTCGGCCAGTCAGCCCCGACAGTGGCCAGGCTGGCACCGATGCCAGCTTGATCCAGGCCCGCGCCGACACCGACGATCATCGGCGTGCCCACCGCACCGAAGGATACTGGCGAGGATTGCACGATCATGCCGACCACCACCGCGGCGACTGCCGGGAAGCCCAGTGCCACCATCAGCGGCGCGGCAACCGCAGCGGGGGTACCGAAGCCGGAAGCGCCTTCAATGAAGCAGCCGAACAGCCAGGTGACGATGATCGCCTGCACCCGACGGTCCGGGCTTATACCCGAGAAGCCCTTACGGATGGCCAGGATGCCGCCCGAATGCTTCAGCGTGTTGAGCAGTAGAATCGCACCGAAGATGATCCACAGGATGGAAGCGGTCAGTACCAGCCCCTGGAGACTGGAAGCGATAACTCGTACTGCTGTCATGTCCCAGGCAAACAAGGCAATGGCAACGGTAACGACGAAGACGACAGGCATTGCATATTTCGCCGGCCAACGGAACCCGACCAGCAGGACCCCCGCCAGAACCAGAGGAAAGAATGCAAGCAGAGACAAAAGTGTTTGGCTCATCTGGAATTTCCCTTGTTTTTTTTTATGAGGAATGCGCACAGGTGCAGCATAGCTCGGTCGGATTGGATATTGCTATCACCGATCGGACAGGTCCAGATGTTATCTCAATGGTCTGACCAGTAATTTGATACCCAGCGTCAGACGGCGGGCCGACCCCTGATGGGCCGTGAGTCACCGTAACGATATGGTTTGTTGGTCGGACTGGTCCTAC
>DXBL01000331.1 GCA_019116555.1 Candidatus Pseudomonas excrementavium | reverse complement strand
GGGCGGCTGGGGCGCGTAGCGGTGGGCTGGTCGCTCCATTCCGGCATCTCGTCGTATTGGTGCTCATAGCCGTCCCAGGCATCATAACCCGGCTCCATCGGCGGTGCGCTGGTCGGTTCGGCCGGCGGCGCTGCGGGCAGGCTGTCCAGGTCCATGCCGGTACGCGCTTCCAGTGACTGACGCAGCAGGCGGCGAAGCAGGCTGCCGGGCACCTGTTCGATCAGCGGCAGGGCCAGGGTCGCCAGGTGGGCCTTGCCTTCCAGGCTGTCCG
Organism: Candidatus Pseudomonas excrementavium; assembly: GCA_019116555.1. Lineage (GTDB taxonomy): Bacteria > Pseudomonadota > Gammaproteobacteria > Pseudomonadales > Pseudomonadaceae > Halopseudomonas > Halopseudomonas excrementavium. The sequence goes on along the minus strand of DXBL01000331.1, from coordinate 5,124 downwards.
GCGGCGCTTCCTCGGCGAGATGGCGAAACAGATAATCGGTCAGTGGCTGGGCCTGCTGTACCATGCGCGCGCGGAAGGCATCATGCCCTTCGCTGCGGATCAGGCTATCCGGATCCTGGCCTTCGGGCAGGAACATGAAGCGCACATGGCGGCCATCCTCCAGTGCCGGCAGGCAGGATTGCAGGGCGCGCCAGGCAGCCTGGCGACCGGCGTTGTCGCCGTCGAAGCAGAACACCACACTGTTGACGATACGGAACAGCCGTTTGAGGTGTTCTTCGCTGGTGGCCGTGCCCAGGGTGGCGACCGCATTGGTCACGCCGTGCTGCGCCAGGGCAATCACGTCCATATAGCCTTCCACCACCAGAATATCGTCCAGCTGGCGGTTCTGCTTACGCGCCTCGTACAGTCCGTAGAGCTCGCGGCCCTTGTGAAAGACCGGGGTCTCGGGCGAGTTGAGGTACTTGGGCTTGTCATCGCCCAGGACCCGGCCGCCGAAGCCGATCACCCGTCCGCGGCTGTCGCGGATGGGAAAGGTGATGCGGTCGCGGAAGCGATCATAGCGCTTGCCGCTGTCCGGGTTCTCCACCACCAGGCCGGCCTCGATCAATACCTTTTCCTCGGTATTGTCGGTGGCCAGGTGCCCCATCAGGTTATTCCAGCCGGGCGGTGCGAAGCCGATGTCGTACAGCTTGGCAATCTGCCCGGTAAGCCCGCGCTGTTGCAGATAGTCCACGGCGCGCTTGCGCTGGGCATGCTGGCGCAGCTGCTGGCGATAATAGGCGGCGGCGTTCTCCAGTACCGGGTACAGCGGGCTGTCCTGGCGTGACGGGCGGTTGCCGCCGCGCCGGTCGCTGCGCTCTTCACGAGGTACCTCCACGCCGGCCTGGCGGGCGAGCTCTTCCACGGCCTGGGGAAAGTCCAGGCGCTCGAAGTCCATCAGGAAGCCGATGGCGTTGCCCCCGGCACCACAGCCGAAGCAGTAGTAGAACTGCTTGTCGGGGCTGACGCTGAAGGAGGGCGACTTTTCGTTGTGGAACGGGCACAGCGCGGAGTAGTTCTTGCCGGTCTTCTTGAGTTTCAGGCGCGAGCCGACCACTTCGACCACGTCGGTGCGTCCAAGAAGATCGTCAATGAAACCCTGCGGGATCAGCCCGGCCATGCATGCTGCCTTGCAAAAATGGAGTGGAGGTTCAGGGTTAACCCTAGTCTGCCGCAACGGTGGAAATGGGCGCTGGGCAGGTGGCTATCGGGGCGTGATGATAGCACATGCGGGCAACACAAAAATCCAGCCATTTCCAGTAATACCGGAAGGCCGGACCAGTGTGTGCTCTATCACTTCGTCCTCGTGCCGCTGCGTGGATGCACGCTCGGCGGGCCTGGGATCAGGCCCTGCAGGACTTTACAGCTGAACTCAGTACAGACGCTCGCGGCGGCGGTTTTCGCGCTGCAGCTTCTTGGCGTGACGCTTGACGGCAGCAGCTGCCTTGCGCTTGCGCTCGGTAGTGGGCTTCTCGTAGAACTCGCGACGGCGGACTTCAGCCAGGACGCCAGCTTTTTCGCAGGAGCGCTTGAAACGACGCAGGGCCACGTCGAAGGGTTCGTTCTCTTTTACTTTGACGGCAGGCATTTCGTACCTTTCTCAAAAACTGTGGGTAATTGCCCCGACCACGATCAGAGCGATTGCATTTCAAGGGGAGCGGATGTTACCGCCTTCGGGGAAGAAATGCAAAGGGTGGATGCGTTTGACCAATCCTCTGCGGACTGGCGGTACGGTGGTCAGGAAAGGCTGGTCTGAGTGAAGCATGGGCATTATCATGCACGCCTCTTTTCCAAGCTGACCGGCAATCCTGATTCCATGCGTGTTCTGGGTATTGAAACCTCCTGTGATGAAACCGGCGTTGCGCTGTACGACAGCGAGCGCGGCCTGCTGGCGGACGCGCTGTTCAGCCAGATCGATCTGCATCGCATTTATGGCGGCGTGGTGCCGGAGCTGGCCTCGCGGGATCATGTGAAGCGGCTGGTGCCGCTGGTGCGTGAGGTACTGGAGCGTGCCGGTGTGGCCGAGGGCGAAGTGGATGGCATCGCCTACACCGCCGGGCCTGGTCTGGTCGGCGCGCTGCTGGTCGGCGGCGCCTTCGCCCGGGCGCTGGCATTCGCCTGGCAGGTACCGGCGCTGGGCGTGCACCATATGGAAGGCCACCTGCTGGCACCCATGCTGGAAGACCAGCCGCCGGTATTTCCCTTCGTCGCATTGCTGGTGTCCGGTGGGCATACCCAGTTGGTGCGGGTCGATGGGATCGGCCAGTACCAGCTGCTGGGCGAATCCCTGGATGATGCGGCGGGCGAGGCCTTCGACAAGACCGCCAAGCTCATGGGGCTGCGCTATCCGGGTGGCCCGGAAATCGCCCGCCTGGCCGAACAGGGGCAGCTGGGTCGATTCGTTTTCCCACGGCCGATGACTGATCGCCCCGGCCTGGATTTCAGCTTCAGTGGCCTGAAGACCTTCACCCTGAATACCTGGCAGCGCTGCGTTGCCGAGGGCGATGAGAGTGAGCAGACCCGCAGCGACATCGCCCTGGCCTTCGAGCAGGCGGTGGTCGAGACGCTGACCATCAAGTGCCGGCGCGCGCTCAAGGCCACCGGCCTGAAGCGGCTGGTGATCGCCGGTGGCGTCAGCGCCAACCGGCGCCTGCGCGGCTCCCTTGAGCAGATGGCCAGAGGCCTCAAGGGTGAACTCTTCTATGCCCGCCCCGAATTCTGTACCGATAACGGCGCGATGATTGCCTATGCTGGCTGCCAGCGATTACTGGCCGGGCAGCAGGATGAACAGGGGCTGGCGCCGCGCGCCCGCTGGCCGCTCGAGCAGTTGCCGTCTATCGTCAGTTGATCAGGATCGGAAACGGTTTTCGGTACCGGCCAGCAGCCGGCCGATATTCAGCCGGTGGCGCAACAGAATGATCAATACCATGAGGCTGACCGGTATCTGCAATTCAGGGCTGTGCCAGGCCAGCCAGGGCAGCAGCACGACGCAAGCGGCCAGCGAGGCAAGGGAGGCGATGCTGCGGATGGCGAAGGTGCTGAGCCAGGCCAGCGCCGCCACCGCGGCTGCCGGCCAGGACAGGAGCAGCAGCACACCGGCGGCCGTGGCCACGCCCTTGCCGCCCTGGAACCGGTGGTACAGCGGCAGGATATGCCCAGTTACCGCAGCCAGCCCCACCCAGGCCTGCTGTACCGGCTCCAGCCCTTGCTGCCGGGCCAGCCAGACGGCCAGGGCACCCTTGCCCATGTCGCCCAGCAGGGTGGCCAGCGCCAGGGGCCGGTTGCCGAGGCGCAGCATGTTGCTGGCCCCCGGATTGCGCGAGCCGAAGCTGCGTGGGTCGGGTTGGTGGCGCAGGCGAGCGAGCAGCACGGCGAAGGAAATCGAGCCGAGCAGGTAGGCCATACATAGCAACAGATTGAATTCGATGGTCATGATGCGCCTGGCCGGGTTGATCGAAAGGCCATTGTAGTCGACATGGGAGAAAACGGTGGATCAGGTATTTGTCAGGGGGCTGGAAGTCGAGGCGGTGATCGGCGTCTACGATTGGGAGCGCGGCATCCGCCAGCGCCTGCTGTTCGACCTGGACATGGCCTGGGATATCCGCGCGGCTGCCGCGCAGGATGATCTGAGTCTGACGCTGGATTACGCTGCGGTCAGCCAGCGTGTGCTGGAATACGTATCGGCGACCGATTTCGAATTGATCGAGTCGCTGGCCGAGCGGGTCGCCGCCCTGGTGATGGGCGAGTTCGCTGTGCCCTGGCTGCGTTTGACCGTCACCAAGCCCGGGGCGGTAAAAGAGGCTGCTGGTGGTGTTGGGGTGGTCATCGAGCGCGGAACACGCAGCGCATGACGGTCATCTACCTGGGCCTGGGCAGCAATACCGACCGTGAGCACCATCTGCGCCGCGGGTTGGATGCCCTGGAGCAGTTGCTCGGGCCGCTGGAACTGTCCCCGGTGTTTGAAAGCGATGCGGTGGGTATTCTCGGAACGCGTTTCTACAATCTGGTGGTCGGGGCGCAGTGCCAACTGGAACTGGCTGACCTGAATGCCGCGCTCAAGGCCATCGAGGCCGCTTGCGGCCGGCGCGAGCAGACATCGCCCGGGCGGATTACCCTGGATATCGATATTCTGCTGTACGGCGAATTGGCCGGGCGACACGACGGCGTGCTGCTGCCGCGCCCGGAGATCCGCCGCAATGCCTTCGTGCTCTGGCCCTTGGCACTGCTGGCGCCAACGGTGGTATTGCCGGGCGGCGATACAGCCATCGCCGGGCTGTGGAGGGAGTGGCGCGGCGGGCAGAAGGTCTGGCCGGTGGCGTTCGAGTGGCGCGGTCAGGCGCTGACGCCGGCCTGGCTGCTGCGTCAGCAGTTGGCCTCCGTCGATCCTGCTCCGGGCAGCGGGGCGGCTTGAGTTCCGGAGGAATGTGCTGGAGCGACCTTGGTGGGAGCGGCCTTGGCCGCGAAGGGGTTGGCAGGAAACCCTCGCGGCCAAGGCCGCTCCCACAAAAAGATCGTTTCCAACCATAGCTCGTTTCCCGCAGTCCGCTTGTAGGCCAGCGTCCGGTTTGCCGCGCCATGGGCGTCGCTCAAGACGGAAGATTTCTGCCGTCATGGGGCTGCCTTCAGTTCCTTGTATTCCGCGATCAGCCGCAACCTTTCCCGCTCCAGCGCCGCGCCCAGCTCCGCCCCCTTGAGTCCCTGCTCCAGCAATGTCTGAACATCCGCCGAGCGCGCCGCCTCGGCAGCCCCTCGCAAATAATCCGGCTGCGGGTATTCGCGCTGTTCCAACCCCGTCCGGCCGCGGGCATCGGCTTCGCAGGCGCCGAGAAATTGCTCGAACCGCTCCGGCCGGCGATAGATATCGAAGGCCTTGAACAGCTTGAGCAGGGTACCGGGTTTCAGTTCCAGGGCGCGGTGGCAATGGGTATGGAATTCACATGTCAGCAGTGCCAGCTCCTGGCAATCGCGCGGCGCCTTGCAGCGTTGATTGACGGCCTTGACCGCCGCCAGCCCCTTGTTTTCATGCCCATGGTGCTTGGGCCAGAACCGCTCGGGGGTGCGCCCCTTGCCCAGATCATGCAGCAG
>DXBL01000330.1 GCA_019116555.1 Candidatus Pseudomonas excrementavium | reverse complement strand
TCGATCTGATCGTAGCCCTTGGAGGTGCCAGCGCTGCCGAATACTTCGGCGCAAACGCGGGTCAGAGCAGCGGTCAGAGTGGTCTTGCCATGGTCAACGTGACCGATGGTGCCCACGTTCAGGTGCGGTTTGCTGCGTTCGAACTTCTCTTTAGCCATCGAGAGATCCCCTCTGCTGAGTGCAATGCGCGAGTCACGCGACCATTAAATAAAAGGCAGATATTTGCATATCTGCCTTGATATTGGAGCTCATGAGCGGATTTGAACCGCTGACCTCACCCTTACCAAGGGTGTGCTCTACCAACTGAGCTACATGAGCTTACACCGTCGCATTACCGGACTGGAGCGAGTAGCGGGAATCGAACCCGCACCATCAGCTTGGAAGGCTGAGGTTCTACCGTTGAACTATACCCGCCAAGAGCATCTTGCCCGGCAATACTAAATCTGGTGGAGGGGGAAGGATTCGAACCTTCGAAGGCTAAGCCGTCAGATTTACAGTCTGATCCCTTTGACCGCTCGGGAACCCCTCCGTAAAAGAGGCGCCATTTTCTTCACTTGGCGCCACCCTGTCAACACTTTTCTTAGAAAAAACCGCAACTTGTGTTGTTTCAGGGCTTTCGCCCAGCAAGCCTGCCCGATTTCTCCGGAGTGCCGTACTGGAGCGGCCGCCATTCTATGGGATACGCCTCGCGTTGGCAACGCCTCCGCAAGGTTGATATTGATGTTGCAGCCCGGGAAAATCGTTCCGCAGCCGGGTCAGCATCGCTTGATCCACCAACCGCCTGGCCTTGCTGTCCACCTCGACCACATATTGCTGTTCTTTTTTATTGAACGCGTGCAGACGCACGTCATGCCCCAGCTGCTGCAACTGCTCCCGTCTCACCTGGGCGTAATCCTCTCGGGCGAAGACACCCAGCGACAGGCTGCCTGCCATCTCCCCCCGCGTGATCAGAAAACTATCGATCCCCTGCTCCTGCAGTGCTGACAGCTGGATCACCGCGTGCCGCTCTCCCCCCACTACGGGCATCACCAACCAATAGTCCGCGCCCATGACCACCTCCCGGGCCTGCAACCTGGATTCGATATCCAGTGCCAGCAGACGCTGACGCAGCTGCTCGGCGTCTTCCTGCGCAGCAAACCGGCCCAGGGTCACACAGAGCGCAGCGGCATCAGGACGAGGGGGTTCCGACTCGGCTATCGCCACCGGGGCTGTCGGGCCAGGCTCCACTACCGGCGAACCGGCCGACTCGGTCGACACGCTTGTCTCCAGCACATTGTCCTGCAGCTGCCACAGCGCATAGAGAATGTTGAGCAGCACCAGCGACAGAAAGAGATACTTCACGGGCCAAATTCCATGGGGCACGCCAGGGCCAGCCCGCGGAACACCAGATCGCCGACCACCTGGCACCCTTCCGGCAACACTTCCTGCATGCTCGCAGCGTCGCCACCGGTCAGGATAACCGCCGGGTCTTCACCCAGCAGTTGTTGCGCGATACGCAATTGTTCACGAACAAAGCCGGACAGCATCAACTCACAACCAAACTCCACGGCCTCGGCGGTGCTGGTTCCCGGCCGCGGTTCGCGCAGATCACCATGCACGCCACTGTCGTAGCGGATCAGGCGGGTATGGCTGAGCAGGCTGCTGCGCAGCAACTTACTACCCGGCGCTATATACCCACCGAGGTGATGACCTTGCGCATCGACGAAGTCAGTGGTCACCGCCGTTCCGAGATCGATGACCACGCAAGCGCGCTGGCACAGCTGATATCCAGCCACCAACGCAAGCCAGCGATCCATACCCAGCCGCGCGGCATCGGCATAGCCATTGCGCACGCCCGCCAGCTGCAGCCCCGGGCGAGCGAGCATGGGGTGGCGTTTGAGCCAACTGGTCAACTGATCCAGGATGACCTGCGTCTCCTCCTCGGAGCGCACGCTGACCAAACGGCAACCGTGAATTTCCCGTTCCTGCCCACCAAGCAGGCGTTGCAGCTCGACCAGGTCCGGCGCCATATCGCCATCCCTGACGCGCCCCTCGCGATCAAGCAGGCGCCACTTGATCAGGGTGTTACCGCAGTCCAGCTCAAGAATCATGACGCAGCCTCAGACTCACTTCACCACCATTGAGCAATACCTGACCCTCGGCCGTATCCAGCCGCAACGCTCCCCGATGATCCACTCCCCGCTCGACGCCCTCGGTAACGACCGCACCGGTACGAACGACGACCGGCAGGCCGTACCAGGCATCATGTTGCTGCCACGCATCGATAAAAGGCTCGAAGCCGGACTCACGAAATACCGCCACCGCCTTGAGCAGACGCTGGATGAACTCGGCAATCAGCGCATTGCGGTTCAGGACACCTTCCTGGCGGGACAGCAGCAATGAAGTCCAGGCTTGGTCGATGGCTGCCGCAGCATCATTCATCAGCACATTGACCCCCACCCCGATGACAGCCACACAGTCAGAGGTCAGATCGCCAGCCAGCTCGATGAGAATCCCGGCGAGCTTGCGCCCACCCAGCAACACATCATTGGGCCATTTCAAAGCACAATGGCGGAAACCGCAGCTTTCGAGGGTCTCCACCAACACCAGACCGACCAGCAAGCTCAGCCCTTCCAGCTTTTGCGCTCCGCCGGAGAACGGCAACGCCAATGACAGGTAGATGTTCTGGCCATAGGGGCTGACCCACTCTCTACCGCGACGCCCCTTGCCGGCCAGCTGTTGTTCGGCAATACAGATCAGCGTTCGCGGCTCCTTCATGGACAGCTGCTTGAGCAACTGCGCATTGGTCGAGTCGACGGAATCCAGCAACTGCCACTGGATCTGCTCTACCACATCAGCCGGCAATGCCGCAGTAATCTCCGCCAGCTCCAGCAGGACGGCGCCGCGCGGTATGCGATAGCCTTTCCCGCGCACGCGCTGAATGGGGAACCCCTGATCCTCCAGCCGTTTCAGCGACTTCCAGACCGCCGCCCGGCTGACACCAAGAGCCCGGCCCAGCTCTTCGCCGGAATGAAACTGCCCATCGGACATCATCTTGAATAACGCAGCTAACATGGACTGTCGATCTTTGGAAATGAACTGCGCATGATAACGCGCTGCAGCAGCTTTATGAATGAGAATGTAACAATGCCGAGCGGGTTATGGATAAAGCGGGCAGCTGTAGTCGGGGTGTGCCTGGCGCCCAGGCATAAAAAAACCCCGCCAG
>DXBL01000329.1 GCA_019116555.1 Candidatus Pseudomonas excrementavium | reverse complement strand
GGCATGGAGAGAATCGGCTTCTTCTGGTACATCAAGCGGGTCAGCCTGCTGGCGTTCCTCGGCTATACCGCTGGGGCCGCGGTGTATTTTCTGATGTACATGTGAAAGTTGACTACCGGGGCGCACTGCGCCCCTGCTCCACGGCGGTCGCGGGCCCATCGTAGTCACCGACGATCCGGTCGAGAGGCTGAACAGTGGCATCATCGGCGCCACACTGGATGCGTTCGAGGAAGAGCTCCTGTCCTGATCTGCCCCCTCTTTTCTGCACTACACTGGGGGTGCGACGTGAATGCGGCCCACTGGCTATGACTGGAGGAGCGATATGCGCAACGATATCCTGACCATGACCGCCACCGACCTGCTCGGCTACTATCGAACTGGCAAGCTCTCCCCCGTAGAAGTCTGCGAAGCCATGCTCAACCAGATTGAGCGCCTCGACAGCCATACCAATGGCTTCTGCCTGGTCGACCGCAAGACTAGCCTCGATTTCGCCCGAGAATCAGAGGCACGCTACCAGCGCGGCGAACCGCAAGGTCTGGTAGACGGCGTGCCGGTGGGCGTCATGGATGTCTTCCTCACTCCCTGGTGGCCGACTCGACGCGGCTCGCACACTGTCGACCCGGACACCACATTGAACAAGGCCGCCCCTTCGGTAGCTTGGCTCATGCCGGCCCCATGGCATGGACCGTTGAAGACTGCGCATTGATGATGAATGTGCTGGCCGAAGCCGATCACCGCGACAGCAACGCGATACCCCGCCGCTCCATCGATTATCCGGCGGCGCTGCAAGGCGGAGTGAAGGGGCTGAAGATCGCCTACAGTCCTAACCTCGGCTTCGTCGATGCTGCCGATGGAGCAACTCGCCAGACTGCGCCTGCCGGTGGAACAGGTATTCGTCACCGAGAACGAGACCAATGCGCTGGCCTTTCCCGAGCACCCCCGCTCGGTCCTGCTGTTCGGCCAGGGCTATGCCCTCGACCTGCTTGGTCAGATCCCCTGGCTGGCACAGCAACCACTGTATTACTGGGGCGACATCGATACCCACGGCTTCGCCATCCTCAACCGCCTGCGCGCCCACCTGCCGCATGTCCGCTCGATGCTGATGGATAGCGCCACGCTGCTGCAGCACCACGAACTCTGGGGCCGGGAGCCGGCAGACAAGCGCTGCACTCGCCAGCTGCTGCAGTTGACCGACAGCGAGCGTACCCTCTATCAGGCGCTGCGCGACAACCAGTTCCGAGGCCCGGACAATCAACCGGTCGAACATCTGCGCTTCGAACAGGAGCATGTACGCTTCAACTGGCTACAGCGCTATCTGCGGCAGATCTGACCATGCCTGTTCATATCCATTCGGGTATTCTTGAAGTGCATTTATCCCACTTTCCGGAAAGCAACTGATGAACACCGATTTGGCGTTGGTTCTCACCCTCCTCCTCGGCAGCATGGCGCTCTTCATCCGCAATAAACCGCGCATGGATGTAGTGGCGCTGCTGGTAATCGTCGCCCTGCCAATGACGGGCGTGCTCAGCGTGCAGGAGGCGGTGGCCGGGTTCAGTGATCCCAGCGTGCTGTTGATCGCAGCGCTGTTCGTGATCGGCGATGGGCTGGTGCGCACCGGGATTGCCTACAAACTCGGCGACTGGATGGTGCGGCAAGCCGGCAGCAGTGAAACCCGCCTGATTCTATTACTGATGCTGACCGTGGCCGGGCTGGGGTCGGTGATGAGTTCCACGGGTGTGGTGGCGATCTTCATACCGGTGGTGATGAGCGTGACCGTGCGCATGGGCATTCCGGCGTCGCGCCTGATGATGCCCTTGAGCTTTGCGGGGCTGATCAGCGGCATGCTGACCCTGGTGGCCACGCCGCCCAATATGGTTGTGAACAGCGAGCTGGTACGCAGCGGCCTGGATGGTTTTTCGTTCTTCAGCTTCACGCCCATCGGGCTGGTCATCCTGGCCTGCGGTATCGGCTACATGCTGTTCGTGCGCCGCTGGTTGGGCGGCGCCGGCGCCGGCAAGAACGAGCCGGAGCGCCAGACCATGCATGACCTGGCGGATCTGTACCGGCTGCCGGAGCGTGAACGCCGGCTGCGCATCAATACCGATTCACCGCTGATCGGTCGTCCGCTCAACGAACTGGAACTGCGCAGCGAGTACGGCATCAATGTCATCGCCATCGAGCGCCAGCGACGTTTTCGCAATCTGCTGCAGGTCGCCACCGGCAATACGGTACCGCAGCCGGGCGATATCCTGCTGGTGGACCTGGCCAGCCCGGCGATTGCCTTGTTGGGCGCCTATCAGGAGATCGGCGTTACCCCGCTGGAGCTGGAAATCTCCTACTACAGCACTCACTCCCATCAGTTGGGGCTGGCCGAGGTCGCCCTGCCGCCGGAGTCGCGCCTGCCCGGCAAGACCATTCAGGAGCTGGCATTTCGCAGCCGTCATCGACTCAATGTGGTGGGCCTGCGGCGCAATGGCGAAGCGCTGCCGGGCCTGCTGGTGGATGAAAAGCTCAAGGCTGCGGATACGCTGCTGGTCGCCGGCAGCTGGAAGGATATCGACCGACTGCACCTGCTGACCCGGGATTTCGTGCTGCTCAGCCTGCCGACCGAAATCAAGGAAGTGGTGCCCGCCGCCCGCAAGGCGCCCTATGCGCTGTTCAGCCTCGGCGTGATGGTGGTGTTGATGGTGTCAGGGGTGGTATCGAACCTGATGGCGGCGTTGATCGGCTGTCTGCTGATGGGCACGTTCAAGTGCATCACCATGGACTCGGCCTACAAGGCGATCCACTGGCCCAGCCTGATCCTGATTGTCGGCATGCTGCCCTTCGCCCTGGCGCTGCAGAAAACCGGCGGTATCGATCTGGCGGTAGGCGGCCTGTTGAGTCTGTTCGGTGATGCCGGACCGCGCGCGCTGCTGGCGACGCTGTTCATTGCCACTGCCGTGACCGGGTTGTTCATCTCCAACACCGCCACCGCGGTATTGATGGCGCCGGTGGCGTTGGCGACCGCCCAGGCCATGGG
>DXBL01000328.1 GCA_019116555.1 Candidatus Pseudomonas excrementavium | reverse complement strand
GGCATGGAGTGGGTCGGGCCGGGTTGCTGCTGTTGCGGCGGACGCACCAGGCCCAGGTCACGGGCGATGGTGCTGGCGAAGTAATCACGCAGCATGAAGGCCGGGCCCTTGGGGTTCCAGCGCACGATGCTGATGCTCTCGCCCTGATGATCCTTCAGTCGTTCGCGGCCTTGGGCGGCCCGCTCCTCGTAGCGCTCCAGCAATTGCTCGCCCTCAGCTTCGCGGTTGAGGATATTGGCTACCCGCCGGGTGGAGTCGCGCCAGGGTTCGCCCTGGGTGTAGGACACTGCCGTGGGGGCTATCTCATTGAGGATGGCCAGTTGCTCGGGCGTGACCGGGCCGGTGAGGATCAGGTCCGGTTCCAGTTCGAGCAGGGTTTCCAGGTTGGGATTGGCCAGTAGCCCGAGCGAACGGGTCTGCTCAGTGAGGCGCTGCTCCAGGTAGCGCGGCGGGGCGGCCTGGCCACGGCCATCGGTGGTGCCGAGCGGGGTGATGCCCAAGGCCAGGGTCACATCCAGGTCCACCTCGCCGAGGGTGACGATGCGCTGCGGCTGGGCCGGGACCGTGACTTGCTTGCCCATGGCATCCTCAACCTGACGTGTTTCGGCCTGCGCCGCAAGACTGATGAGCCCGGCCAGTATAAATAGCGCATAGCGCCAGGGTTTTGTTTTGAACATCGGGCGATCCTGTGAAGAGAGGTTGGAAGGAAGTGTCATGGTACCTCATGATGATATTGGGAACCATTATCATCATGAGGCATTTTGTCTCACTTTATATCGCGCATGGCTAGTCGGCCATGAAGGAACTGTCGGGTGTGGGCGCGCGGCGGCGCGGTACTATCACCGGAGCGCCATCACCCGGGGCGGCGAGAATATCGACGCTGGTGGTATACAGCTGATCGACCAGCGCCTTGGTGATCACCTCCCGGGCCGGGCCCATGGCGGCGATGCGCCCGGCATCCAGGGCGATCAGCTCGTCGCAGTAGCGCGCCGCCATGCCCAGATCGTGGATCACCAGCAGCACCGTGCGGTTCTCACCGGTGATCTGGCGGATGGACTCCATCACCTCGGTCTGCAGACCGATGTCCAGCGCGCTGGTGGGTTCGTCGAGCAGGATGAGGTCGGTGTTCTGCGCCAGGATCATGCCCAGCCAGGCACGTTGCGCCTGACCGCCGGACAGCGATGAGGCGATGCGTTGCCAGATCGGGCCGAGTTGCATCAGATCGCGAGCCCGCGCCACCTGGCGTGCATCTTCATCGCTCCACTGGCTGAACCAGCCTTGATGTGGATGGCGGCCGTATTGCACCAGTTGCTCGACGCGAATGCCATCGGCCATCACCGGGCGTTGCGGCAGGAAGGCCAGCTCCCGGGCCAGCGCCTTGGTGGTGAAATTGCCCAGCGGCTGGCCGTGGATGTCCACCTCCCCCTGCTGCAGCGGCAACTGGCCGGCCAGCAGCTTGAGCAGGGTGGACTTGCCGCTGCCATTGGGCCCGACGATGCCCACCAGTTTGCCCCGGGGCAGGGTGAAGGAGATGTCGTGCAGGACGCCTTTCTCGTGATAGCCAAAATGCAGATTGCGCGCTTGCAGTACTGTCATCAGTCGGACCACTGTCTGTCTTTGATCAAAAGGAAGAGCAGCAGGAAGCCGCCCAGAATGCGGGTCATGATCCCGGTGGGAATCTCGTTGGGCTGGGCCAGGATGCGAACCAGGATATCGCTGCCCAGCAGCAGGCCCGCGCCGCACAGCGCCGCCAGCCAGATCGGCGCCAGATTGTCGCGGGCCAGCCAGGAGGCGAGGATGGGCGCGGCCATGGCGATGAACACTACCGGCCCGCCGATCGCGGTGCCCAGCGAGGCGATCAGGATCGCCAGACCGAGAATGCCGAGCTGTACCGGCGTGATATTCACACCCAGGCTGCGTGCGGTGGCGTCGCCGAAGCGCAGCAGCGCCAGCGGCCGGTTGATCAACGCCATCAGCGGGCATAACAGCAGCAGGATCAGCACTATGGGGTTGATCGCCTGGTAGCTGGCGTGGGCGAAGTGGCCCATGGTCCAGAAGTAGATGCTGGTCAGGTGGCTCAGCGGCTGGGTGGACATGGCGAACTCGCCCAGGGCATTGAACAGCTCGGAGATGGCGATACCGATGACGATGAACAGGTAACCCTGCTCCCCGGGGCGCCGGCACAACACGAACAGCGCCGCTGCGGCCAGCGCGGCGCCCAGCGGTGAGGCCCACCAGGGCCAGCTGCCCAGGGTCAGGTAGATGGCGAACACGATGACTGCCAGCGAAGCGCCCTCATTGACCCCGACCATATCCGGGGTCGCCAGCCGGTTGCGCACCAGGGTCTGGATCAGACAGCCGGCCATACCCATGGCCAGCCCTGCCACTATTACCCCGGCGACCCGCGGCAGGCGGATCTTGTACAGCATGATTTCCTGCAGCTTGCTGCCATTGCCGGTGAGCGTGGCGATCACCTCGCCCATGCCCATGTTGCCCGAGCCGAGGCTCACCGACAGCACGAACATCAGCAGCAGGGCGCACAGCATCAGCGCCGTCATCAGCCAGGTGCGCCGATGCAGCAGCACGGTGGCGCTGCCCAGTTGCAGGCGCCAGACGCCAGTAGGGATAGCGGTATCCATGATCATTTCACCGACAGCAGGGAGCGAAAGCCGCCACGCAGGACGATGGCGATGAGGGCAGGTGCGCCGATTGCCGCCAGCAGCGTGCCAACCGGCATCTCGTAGGGCTGGATCGCCCAGCGCGCGAGGACATCCGCCGCCAGCAGAAACAGGATGCCGAACAGCGCCGAAAACAGCGTCTGTCTGATCAGTGCCACTGGCTCGACCAGACGCCCGCAATAGGCTGCCAGAAAGCCGATGAAGCCGATCGGCCCGGCGATCGAGATGGCACTGGCGGTGAACAGCGTGGAGGCTACCAGCACCCCGATGCGCACACGGGTGGTCTGGATACCCAGCGCCTTGGCCTGGGCATCGCCCATCTGCATCAGCGTCAGTTGTCGGCACAGCATGACTGCCAATGCCAGGGCGATGAGCACCACCGGGGCAACCACGCCAACCGCGTCCAGTTCCGAGGCGGACAACGAGCCCAGGTTCCAGAAGCGAAATTGCTCCAGTGCGGTCTGGTTGGCCAGCAGCAGATAGTTGGAGATGCCACCGAACACTGCGCTGAGTGCGACCCCGGCGAGAATCAGTTTCAGCGGGCTGGCCTGGCCCAGCATCAGACCGATGCCCAGCACCACCAGGTTACCGAGCAGGGCGCCGGCGCTGGACCAGACCAGATAGCCCTGGGTGGATTCGACACCGAAGAAGATCAGCCCCAGCACCAGGCCCATCACCGCGCCGGCATTGACGCCGAGCAGCCCGGGTTCGGCCAGTGGGTTGCGGGTGGCGCTCTGCAGCAGGGTGGCGGCCACCGCCAGACTGGCACCGACCACCAGGGCGGCCAGGGTACGCGGCAGGCGCAGGGTGTTGATCACCATGGCCAGCTTGTCATCAGCCAGGAGGGTCGGGTCACCACGGAAATAGCCCAGCACGTCGGTGGCACCATAAACACCCGCACCAATGGTCATGGACAACATGAGCAGAGCGATAAGAAGGGCGACGCCAGTCGCCAGCAGGAGGCCTTGATGAAGAGGCAGATTATGTGCAGTTTTTACCATTGTCCTGATCGGTTGCAGACCTCAACCACACTGGTGATCTACTGGCGCCTGTAGCGAAGTTCACCTGAAGGCGTGACCACGCCGTAGGCACTGCGCGATCTGCCGCGGGGAGCGCAGCTGACGCCGCTGCGAAGGGTGAGGTTTTATGATAATGGGAACGAATATCAATCGTATGATACGCCTATGCAAGGTCGCTGTCGCCCCCCGGGTGGCCAATCACCGGCGGCAATCTGTCGCGGCCGGTGTGGGAGCGAGGGCGATGCGGCTCAGCGCAGGCGCAGCGGCAGGCGGGCGTAACCGCTGGCGGGGTAGGTTGCCAGCGTGGCGGGCTGCTCGGCAATCAGGCTGAGTTCGCGGCTGTGCTGCAACAGGCTGCGCATGATGATCACCAGCTCCATGCGCGCCAGTGGCGCCCCGGGGCAGACATGGATACCGGCTCCGTACAGTAGGTTCAGCGCCGGGTCGCGGTCCAGGGAAAAGCGCTCCGGCTCCGCAAAGACGGCAGGGTCACGGTTGGCCGCGATCCAATTGATGGTGATGGGCTGTTCGGCGGCGATCGGGCGACCGCCGAGTTCCACCGGACAGGTGGTGCGCCGGCGATTGTCGACCAACGGGCCATGGATGCGCAGGATTTCATCATTGGCCGGCCAGAGCAGTTCAGGGTCTGCGCGCAGCTGCTGCTGGATGTCTGGATGAGCTGCGAGAAACTGCGCGAGGATCCCAACCGAGGCGGCGATGGTACCGACTTCACCAACGGTCCAGTTGCGCAGAATGCTGGCGATTTCCTGATCGTTCAGCGGCCGGCCATCGACTTGCTCCTGCATCAGGGCACTGGTTACGTCTTCATCGGCACCGGCGCCGGCCTGGCGGCGATCACGCAACAGATCCGCGATCAGGGCATTGAACTCCTTCGCCAACTCTTCCAGTGCCGAGCGGTCGCGGGCCAGGGTGGCCTGGGCATTGCGGGTGGCCCAGCTGAGCAGTGGCTCCTGCAGGTTCAGCGGCCAGCCCATGAAGGCGCACTGAATGCGCAGCGCGAAGGGTTGGGCGAAGTCCGCCATTACCTCAATGCGATCCTGGTGCAGAACGCTGGCCGCCAGGTCCTCGGCGATCTCCCGGCAGATCGGCTCGAACGCGGCCATGCGCTCGGCGCCGAAGTAGGGCTCGATGATTCTCCGATAAGGCGTATGTTCCGGCGGGTCCATGCCGTTGGGTACGGATACATGGCGCGATACCCGGTTGCTGAAGCTGGCATGATCGAGCAGCACGCGGCTGACATCGGTATGGCGGAACAGGCTCCAGCCGGCATAGTCGCTGTGGGCGACGGGGCAGCGCTCGCGCATGGCGTCATAGGCAGCGCGCTGGTCACGCAGAACGCCATCGGATCGGGGGTCCCAATCCTGTTGCAACGATTCGGACATAGGACGGTTCCTGTGAGACGCAAGACAGCCGCGTAGGGCAGTCTTGTGCATTCATATAAGGAGAAGTGGTAATAAGCGGGATTGAGTTTAGCGCAGGCGAAATGATCAGTAATTGATTAACATCAAGAACGGCAGGCAGGGAAACGGGCGCCGGGGCGACGCCCGCCAGCAATCAGATGCTGAGCACCCAATCGTAGTCGATGATCACCGGGGCATGCTCCGAGAAGCGCACCTTGCGCGGAATCGCTGCGTGCTTCACGAAACGGCGCAGGCCGGGTGTGAGGATCTGGTAGTCCAGGCGCAGGCCGAGATTGAGGTCCTGGGCCTGTTCGCTGTCCGGCCACCAGCTGTACAGATCGGACTCGCGGGTGACTTCGCGCAGGGCGTCGACATAGCCCAGGGTGCCGAAGATCTCATCCATCCAGGCGCGCTCCGGCGCCATGAAGCCGGGTTGATGCTGGCAGTCACGCCAGTTCTTCACATCCAGCTTCAGATGGGCGGTATGCAGCGAGCCGCAGTAGATGAACTCGCGGCGCTTGCGACGCTGCTTGGTCAGGTAGGTGGTGAAGTCATTCATGAACTTGAATTTCTGGTTCAGGCTGGCATCCCCATCACGGCCCGACGGCAGCAGCAGACAGCCGATGCTGACCTTGTCGAAATCCGCCTGGATATAACGCCCATAACGATCGGCCAGCTCGAAGCCGAGCCCCATGATTATCGCCTTGGGTGCGGTCTTGGTATAGATGGCTACGCCGCCCTGACTGGGCACTTCTGCCTCGAAACAATACTGCCAGTAACCGTCGATCCAGTAGGGATCCTGTTCCAGCTCGGGAGCGGTGACGCGTATGTCCTGAAGGCAGATGACGTCCGCATCCTGCGTGCGCAGCCAGTCAAACAGACCCCGGGCCGCCGCGGCCTCGACACCGTTGACATTCAGACTGATTATTCGCATACATGGCTCCCTCAAATTCGTGCGTGTATGATACCCGAGCTGAAGGGATTTTTGTTATAGATGAGGGTAATAGAGTAGATGCATGAATATCAGTGGGAATTTATTCGTTTTGCCCTGGACCGCAATGTTCTGCGCTTCGGCGAATTTACCCTCAAGTCCGGTCGCCAGAGCCCTTACTTCTTCAATGCCGGCCTGTTCAATACCGGCAGTTCCCTGGCCCGGCTGGGACGCTACTATGCCCAGGCGCTGATCCACAATGGGCCGAAGGACATCGACATGATCTTCGGGCCGGCCTACAAGGGCATTCCCCTGGCGGCAGCTACTGCCGTTTCCCTGGCTGACAGCTTTGATGTCGATCTGCCATACTGTTTCAATCGCAAGGAAGCCAAGGACCACGGTGAAGGTGGTTCGTTGGTGGGCGCGCCGTTGCAGGGGCGGGTGGTGATCGTCGACGACGTCATTACCGCCGGTACCGCAATCCGCGAGGTCATGCAGATCATCCAGGCGGCGGGCGCCGAGCCAGCGGCGGTGATGGTGGCGCTGGATCGCCAGGAGCGGGGCCAGGGCGAGCTGTCGGCGATCCAGGAAGTCGAGCGTGATTTCGGCATTCCGGTGGTGAGTATCGTGTCGCTGACCCAGATCCTTGCCTTTCTTGAAGACGATGCGCAGTTGCGCAAATACTTGCCTGCGGTGCAGGCCTATCGAGACCAGTACGGCATCTGACCGGAGGCCGTCAACCAAGCCAGGACAGGGTGGTCCAGTATGCAGAAAAGGATCAGGTACCGAGCAATGGCCATGGCGCTGGGCAGTATCGCCATGGCCGCCGACGCCCAGTCGGCCGACCTGTATCGCTACGTCAATGACAAGGGCATCACGGTGCTGGACCGCAGCGTGCCGCCCCAGCATGTCAGCCGGGGCTATGAAATCCTCGACGGTGATGGCCGGGTGAAACAGGTGGTACCGGCGGCGCTCACGCCCGAGGAGCGGGAGGCGGCGCGGGCCGCCGAGCGCGAGCAGAAGCGGCGTCACAGTGCCGACGAGACCCTGCTGCGGTTATATTCCAGCCTGGCAGATCTCGACCGCGCCTACAGTCGGCAGGTTCAGCAGATCGAAAACCTGATTGCCACTTCCGAGGCCGGCATTCTCACCTTGAACGCCCAGCGCGACGACCTGCAGAGCCGGGCGGCGATGCAGGAGCGGGCCGGCCGCAAGGTGGACCCGCAGCTCCTCCGGGAGCTGGCCGAGGTGGAAGCGGAGCAGCGGCGCCTGCAGCGGCTGATCAGCAATAACCGGCAGGATATCGCGACGGTCAATGACACCTTTGCCAGCCGCCGTCAGCGGCTGGAGCAACTGCTGGCAGACTGAGGCGCCATCGACCGACGCTCAAACGCCGCGCAAGGCTTATGACGGGGCGTCGGATTTCTCGAAAGCGGCAATGGCATCGCGGAACGACTGCGGGATGGCTTGCGGCCGCCGGGTGGTCATGTCCGCGTGCACATAGACGATCTCGCCGGTCACCAGCAGTTCCTGCTCGCGATAGATGCCAATGGCGAACTGCATGCTGCTGTTGCCCAGCCGGGCAATGCGTACATGAATCTGCAGCAGATCGTCGAAGCAGGCCGGAGCCTGATATTCCAGCAGGGTCCGCACGGCAAAGAAATCGCTGCCGCTGACGCCGGTATCGGGGTGTTCCTGGCGCAGGGCACGGAAATACTCGGTGATGCCCACATCCGCGTAGCCCAGATAATGACCATTGAACACGATGCCCTGCGGGTCGGCCTCGGCCCAGCGCACGCGCAGCGGGCAGCTGAACTGGAAGTCGCTCTGCTGCATATTGCTCACTCCGGCTGCTGATTGGTGATCAGGGTGCCGACCCCGGTATCGGTGAAGATTTCCAGCAGCACCGCGTTGGGTACCCGGCCATCGACGATGATGGCACTGCCGACGCCGCCCTGCACCGCATCCAGGGCGCAGCGGATCTTCGGCAGCATGCCGCCATAGATGGTGCCATCGGCAATCAGTTCATCGACCTGGGCGGTGGTCAGCCCGGTCAGCACCTTGCCGGCCTTGTCCATCAAGCCGGCGATATTGGTCAGCAGCATCAGCTTCTCGGCGCCCAGCGCCTCGGCCACTTTGCCGGCGACCAGGTCGGCATTGATGTTGTAGGAGGTGCCGTCATCGCCCACGCCGATGGGCGCGATCACCGGAATATAGTCATCGGAAATCAGTCGGTTGATCAGGTTGACGTTGACCGCGGAAACTTCGCCGACGTGGCCGATATCGATGATCTCCGGCTTGTCCATGCCCGGGGTGCGCCGGGTGACCTTGAGTTTGCGCGCGCGAATCAGGTTGGCGTCCTTGCCGGTCAGGCCGAGCGCCTGGCCGCCGTGCTGATTGATCAGGTTGACGATGTTCTTGTTCACCTGGCCGCCGAGGACCATCTCCACCACGTCCATGGTGGCGCTGTCGGTAACGCGCATGCCTTCGATGAACTCGCTGGCGATGTTCAGACGCTTGAGCAGATCGCCGATCTGCGGACCGCCGCCATGCACCACCACCGGGTTGATGCCGACGGTCTTCATCAGCACGATGTCCTTGGCGAAGCTGGCCTGCAGCTCTTCGCTCTCCATGGCGTTGCCGCCGTACTTGATGACGATGGTCTTGCCGGTGAAGCGCTGAATATAGGGCAGGGCCTCGGTCAGGATCATGGATACCTGGGTAGCGGCGTCACGGTTCAACATGGTGGTTCTCTTCTCCTGATCGGAATCGTCAGCGCCGGGGCAGCCCCGGCTGTGGATATTACAGATTGCTCAAGGTCAGATCGGGTGCGACCTGGCCCAACTGGTCGCGGAATCGCTGGCGGATACGTTCCAGCCCGCCGGCATCCTCGGCCTCGAACCGCAGCACCAGCACCGGGGTGGTATTGGATGCCCGGATCAGGCCCCAGCCGTCAGGGTAGTCCACGCGCAGGCCGTCGATCGTGGTGACGCGCGCCTGCTCGCCCCAATCGGCGGTGCTTTCCAGCTCGCTCATCAGCGCGAACTTGCGCTCCTCGCCAACCTCGACATGCAGCTCCGGCGTGCTCAAACCGGTGGGGTAGCGGTCGAACAACGTGCTGATCTGGTCGCGGTCCTGGGTCAGCATCGAGATCAACTCCAGCAGCCGGCACGCACCGTACAGGCCATCATCGAAGCCGTACCAGCGCTCCTGGAAGAACACATGGCCGCTCATCTCACCACCGAGCAGGGCCTGGGTTTCCTGCATCTTGGCCTTGATCAGCGAGTGGCCGGATTTCCACATCACCGGGCGGCCGCCCAGACGGCTGATCAATTGCGGCAGCTGGCGGGTGCATTTCACGTCAAATACGATGTCGGCACCGGGGTTGCGAGTCACTATGTCCTCGGCAAACAGCATCAGCAGCCGGTCGGCGCAAATGATCTCGCCAGCGGCCGTCACCACGCCGAGGCGGTCGGCATCGCCATCGAAGGCCAGGCCCAGGTCGGCCTGGTGTTGTTTGACGATCAACTGCAGATCGCGCAGGTTCTCGGGCTTGCCCGGGTCCGGATGATGGTTGGGGAAGCTGCCATCGACCTCGCAGTACAGCGCCACGACCTCGCAACCGAGCTGTTCCAGCAGGCTCTGGGCAATCACCCCACCCACGCCATTGCCGCAGTCGACCACCACCTTCAGCGGGCGGGCCAGCAGCACGTCATCGACGATGCGGTTGGCATAAGCATCCAGGATATCCAGCGGCTGGCACTCGCCATTGCCCTCGTGCAGCAGATTCTGTTCCAGCCGCTGGCGCAGCGCGCTGATGCGCTCGCCAGACAGGGTCTGGCCGGCAATGACGATCTTCAGGCCATTGTAGTCCGGTGGGTTGTGACTGCCGGTGAGCATCACGCCGGAGGTGGCCTCGGTGGTATGGGTGGCGTAATACAGCACCGGGGTCGGCACCATGCCCAGATCGATCACCTGGCAGCCGCAGTCGGTCAGGCCGCGGATCAACTGTTCCATCAACTCGGGGCCGGACAGTCGGCCATCGCGGGCCACGGCAACCCGGGGCTGGCCGGCATCCAGTGATTCGCTGCCGATGGCCCGGCCCAGCCAGTAGACGTAGTCCGGCGTCAGGGTCCGGCCGACCACGCCGCGGATGTCGTAGGCGCGGAAGATTTCCGCTGGCAGCGACGGCACGCTGCCCATCGGCTCGTCGGGCAGGTCATCCAGAATATCGATATCCAGCACATCCTCCAGCGGCGGCAGGGGCGCTGCGGCGGCAGCGGGCGGCGGTACCGGTTGAGTGGCGGCCGGCGTTGCCGGTACCTGCCGGGTGCGGCTGACCAATTGCATGATGCTCTGGGCCAGGGGCGCCAGCGGACCCAGACGCAGACCGGCAGCCTTGTGGCCCTGGGTCAACTGCTCGAGGGTCCGAGCGTCGGCGGCCAGTGCCTGGTTCCAGCTGCGTTGCAGCAACAGCAGGCTGGCCAGGGCACCGGCCAGTGCCAGCAGCACCGCGGCGAACAACACCAGCGGGTTGGGCGCCCCCGCGCCCATGGCGCTGCCGGCCTGGAATTCCAGACGCCAGGCGGGGTTGTCGGTAGCCAGGCTGAGAACGTCGCCATGGCCGCTGCCGGCCTGATACAGCGGTTGCACCGGCCCGGCCGGGAACTGCTGGACCAGCGCGATCTTGCCGGCATCCTGGGGCAGTTGCGGCAACGCCGCGGTCAGGCGCTGCAGCTCGAATACCACCAGCAGGGTGCCGGTAATCGGCGCCTTCGGCGCGCTGCGCAGGGGCTCGACCAGATACAGTCGCCAGTGTTCGCCGACCTTGTGCGCTTCGGCCGGGACCGGCAGGCCGCGTTCGGCGCGGCGGATCATGTCCAGCGCCGCGAAGCTCAGCGGCGCCTGCGCATCATCGATATGACGTGCAGCGCCGGGGCGGTGCAGATAGGTCGCCAACTGGTGAACCAGGGTGCCTGCCGGCCGGAGCCGGTCCTGCTGCCGCAGAAGGGCCTGCAACTGGGGGTTGGCGGCCGCCCGGGTCACATCCGCATCGAGCTGCACCAGTGCGCGATTGAGCGCACTCTGTTGCTGGCTGGCATAGGCCTGGCTCAAATCGCTGCGGTAGCTGTCCGCCGTCGGGGCGAACAGCAGCAGCCAGAGTAACGCCAGCGCGGCGGCCAGGCCGGCGAGCATCACCAGCAACGGTACCAGGGTGCCCGGCACAGCACCGGGTTGTCGGGTCATGGATGCTTTGTTCAGCTTCATCTCTGGGTATTGCCTCCCTGCAATCAAAGAAATCAGTGGCTGCCGGTATGTCCGAATCCGCCCGCGCCACGCTGGCTGTCATCAAACTCGCTGACGATCTCCAGCCGCGCCTGGACCACCGGGACCAGCACCAGCTGGGCGATGCGTTCGCCCGGCTCGATGGTGAAGGCCTGCTGCCCGCGGTTCCAGCAGGACACCATCAGCTCACCCTGGTAATCCGAGTCGATCAGGCCGACCAGGTTGCCCAGCACGATGCCATGCTTGTGACCCAGCCCCGAGCGCGGCAGGACCATGGCCGCCAGCCCGGGATCGGCGATATGGATCGCCATGCCGCTGGGCAGCAAGGTGGTCTGGCCGGGCTCCAGGGTCAATGGCGCATCGAGCATCGCCCGCAGATCCAGCCCGGCGGAGCCGGTGGTGGCATAGGTGGGCAGCGGCCATTGCTGGCCGAGGCGGGGGTCGAGAATGCGGGCTTGCAGGGCGTGCATGGTGTTTCCTCAGGCTGAAGTGGTCAGGCGGTCGGCAATGCCGGCGATGATCTGGCGCGCCAGCTTGTGCTTGCTGGCGCGGGGCAGCGGCTGCTGGGCCAGGCTGCGGTCGATCAGGGTCACGGCGTTGTCATCGGCATTGAAGCCGATCCCCGGCTGGCTGACATCATTGGCGACGATCAGGTCCAGGTTCTTGCGGGTGAGCTTGTCGCTGGCATAACCCAACACGTCATCGGTCTCGGCGGCGAAGCCGACGCAGAAGCCGGGGCGCTGGACATGGCCGGCGAGGGTCGCCAGGACATCCGGGTTGCGTATCAGGGTCAGGGTCAGGCCGGCGTCGCTGTCGGTCTCCTTCTTCAGCTTGCCCGGGGCGCAGCTGGCCGGCCGGTAATCCGCCACCGCCGCCGCGGCGATGAACAGGTCGGCGGGCAGGGCGGCCTCGCAGGCGGCCAGCATGTCGGCGGCGCTGATCACGTCCACCCGGTCGACCCGTGCCGGGGTCGGCAGGTTGACCGGGCCGGCTACCAGAGTAACCCGGGCACCGGCTTCGGCGGCCGCCTCGGCCAGGGCAAAACCCATCTTGCCGGAGCTGTGGTTGGACAGGTAACGGACCGGGTCGATTGCCTCGCGGGTTGGGCCGGCATTGATCAGCACATGGCGGCCGGTCAGCAGCCCGCGCTCGAAACACTCGGCGCAGCGGGCGGCGATCTCGGTGGGCTCGAGCATGCGGCCGGGGCCGATATCGCCGCAGG
>DXBL01000327.1 GCA_019116555.1 Candidatus Pseudomonas excrementavium | reverse complement strand
CAATTCCGTCATAATCTCGACGTATAAGGAAGGCCTGAGCAATCGCCGGGCTGGGCCCAGCCGCGTCTGCGATCGGTTCCGGCCTGCCCCGGTCTTCCCGCCATTCATCAGACCGGTGTTCCGACACCCTGGGAGTTACAGTGAGCCAGCTCGTCCATCGTCCCTTTCCCCTGTCCCGCATGCGCCGCTCGCGCAAGGATGCGTTTTCCCGCCGGCTGATGCGCGAAACCCGATTGAGCACCGACGACCTGATCTATCCGGTGTTCGTGCTCGACGGTGCCGGTCAGCGCGAGCCTGTGACCTCCATGCCCGGCGTCGAGCGGCTGTCGATCGACCTGCTGTTGGAAGAGGCTGCCGAGCTGGTCGAGCTGGGCATTCCGGCGGTAGCGCTGTTCCCGGTGACCCCGGCCTCGGCCAAGTCACTGGACGCCGCCGAAGCCTGGAACCCGGAAGGCCTGGCCCAGCGCGCCACCCGCGCACTGAAGGAGCACTTTCCGGAACTGGGCGTGATCACCGACGTGGCCCTCGACCCCTTCACTACCCATGGCCAGGACGGCATCATCGATGAGCAGGGCTATGTGCTGAACGACATCACCGTCGAGGCTCTGGTCAAGCAGGCGCTGTCCCACGCCGAGGCCGGTGCCGACATCGTCGCTCCCTCGGACATGATGGATGGCCGTATCCGGGCGATTCGTGAAGCGCTGGAGTCCGCCGGCCAGATCAACACCCGTATCCTGGCCTACTCGGCCAAGTATGCCAGCGCCTATTATGGTCCGTTCCGCGATGCGGTGGGCTCGGCCGGTAACCTGGGCAAGGCGGACAAGGCCACCTACCAGATGGACCCGGCCAACAGCGACGAGGCGCTGCACGAGGTAGGCCAGGACCTGGCCGAAGGGGCAGACATGGTAATGGTCAAGCCGGGCATGCCTTATCTGGACATCGTTCACCGGGTCAAGGAAGTGCACAAGGTGCCGACCTTCGTCTATCAGGTCAGCGGTGAATATGCGATGCATCAGGCGGCGATCGCCAACGGCTGGCTCAGCGAGGCGGTGATCATGGAGTCGCTGACCGTGATCAAGCGCGCCGGCGCCGACGCCATCCTGACCTATTACGCAAAACATGCTGCGCGCCAGCTGCGCGGTCTGGAATAACCGGTAGAGGACATCATGCGGGACACCAACAACGAGATCGAATTGCCGACCGAAGCCACCGCCGGGGAACCCACCCCGATCACCGCAGCCCGTCGTCCGGCCGTGGTGCCGACCCCCATCGCCCCGCCGGAACCGGTGGAAGAGGCCGTGGCGGCCGCGGATATCAACGCGCCGGAGCTGTATATTCATCGTGAGCTGTCCCAATTGCAATTCAATATCCGCGTGCTGGAGCAGGCACTGGATGAGTCCTATCCGCTGCTGGAGCGGCTCAAGTTCCTGCTGATCTTCTCCAGCAACCTGGATGAGTTCTTCGAGATCCGCGTCGCCGGCTTGAAGAAGCAGATCACCTTCGCCCGTGAGCAGACCGGCCCCGACGGCCTGCAGCCGCAGCAGGTGCTGAGCAAGATCAGTGAGATCGCGCATCAGGAAGTCACGCGCCAGTACTCGATACTCAACGATGTACTGCTGCCGGAGCTGGCCCGACAGAAGATCCGCTTCATCCGGCGGCGTCAGTGGACACCCAAGCAGACGCTCTGGGTGCGCCGCTTTTTCCGCGACGAGATCGTGCCGATCATCAGCCCCATCGGGCTGGATCCGACGCACCCCTTCCCGCTGCTGGTGAACAAGAGCCTGAACTTCATCGTCCAGCTGGAAGGCATCGACGCCTTCGGCCGTGATTCCGGGCTGGCGATCATTCCCGCGCCGCGTTCGCTGCCGCGGCTGATCCGTATCCCCGATGAGCTGTGCGAGGACGGCGACAACTTCGTGTTCCTGTCATCGATGATCCACGCCCATGCCGATGACCTGTTCCCCGGCATGCGGGTGCGCGGCTGCTACCAGTTCCGCCTGACCCGTAACGCCGATCTGATCGTCGATCCCGACGAGGTGGATGACCTGGCCCGCGCCCTGCGCGGCGAACTGCTGTCGCGCCGCTATGGCGATGCGGTGCGCCTGGAGGTGGCCGACAACTGTCCCAAGCCGCTGTCGGACTTCCTGCTCAAGCAGTTCGGCCTCAGCGAGTCGGAGCTTTACGAGGTCAACGGCCCGGTCAACCTGACCCGGCTGTTCTCGATCACCGGCATGGACAATCACCCGGAGCTGCAATTTCCGCCGTTCAGCCCGGGCATCCCGAAACTGCTGTCCAGCGCCGACAACCTGTTCCAGGCCATTCGCAAGCAGGACATCCTGCTGTTGCACCCTTATGAGTCCTTCAGCCCGGTAGTCGATCTGCTGCGCCAGGCGGCCCAGGACCCCAACGTGCTGGCGATCAAGCAGACGTTGTATCGCACCGGCGCCAACTCGGAGATCGTCAACGCGCTGGTGGAGGCCGCGCGCAACGGCAAGGAAGTCACCGTGGTGATCGAACTGCGCGCGCGCTTCGATGAAGAGTCCAACCTGCAGTTGGCCAGCCGCCTGCAGCAGGCCGGTGCGGTGGTCATCTACGGGGTGGTCGGCTTCAAGACCCACGCCAAGATGATGTTGATCCTGCGCCGTGAGGACAAGGATCTGCGCCGCTATGTGCACATGGGCACCGGCAATTACCACGCCGGTAATGCGCGCCTGTACACCGACTACAGCATCCTGACCTCGGACCTGGCGATGACCGAGGATGTGCACAAGCTGTTCAACCAGTTGATCGGCATGGGCAAGGCACTGCGCATGAAGAAGCTGCTGCAGGCACCCTTCACCCTGAAGAAGCGCCTGCTCGAATTGATCAACCGCGAGGCGCTGGCGGCCCAGGCCGGCAAACCGGCGCACATCATCATCAAGGCCAACGCCCTGACCGATGCCAAGGTGATCAAGGCACTGTACAAGGCATCCCAGGCAGGGGTGAAGATCGAGCTGATCATTCGCGGCATGTGCTGCCTGCGTCCGGGCATCGCGGGGGTTTCGCACAACATCAGCGTGCGTTCGATCATTGGCCGCTTCCTGGAGCACAGCCGGGTCTACTATTTCCTGGGAGAGGGCAACGAACAGGTGTGGATGTCGAGTGCCGACATGATGGAACGCAACCTGGATCACCGGGTGGAAACCTGCTTCCCGCTGGAAGGCAAGAAGCTGATTACCCGCGCCCGGCAGGAGCTGCAGGCGCACCTGGCTGACAACACCCAGGCCTGGATACTGCAGCCCGACGGCAGCTACACCCGCTGTACCCCGACCGGCAATCAGCTGCCCCGCAGCGCGCAGAGCACGCTGCTGGAGAAGCTGGCCAATTCGCCTCAGCGTACCGTCAGCGTATAACCGATCTTCGCCCAGTACCGCGCTTCCTGGGCGAAGTCGGCCTGGGTGAGCGGGTTGGCCTTCAGCCAGCCCGCCGGGAAGCGCAAGGTCAGGTGCTGGCCATTGGCGGTCACCTTCAGCTCCGGCATCTCCTGATATCCGCGGATGTGGTGATACAGGATCGCGAGCCGCAGCAGCATGCACAGGCGGCGCAGGGGCGGGCCCTCCTCCCCCAGTTCCGCCATGCGATCCTCGCCCGGCAGGTTGCGCCGGTGGCCCCGTACCAGCAAAGACATATGCAGTTGCTCCTGCCGCGAGAAGCCGGGCAGGTCGGCGTGTTCGATCAGATAGGCGCCATGCTTGTGGTACTGGCTGTGGGCAATGTCCATACCGATCTCATGCACCCGCGCCGCCCAACGCAGCAGATCGGCATGCTTGCCGTCGGTCAGCCCCCAGGATTCGGCCACCTTGCCCAGCAGGCTCATTGCCTTGCTCTCGACCCGGGCGGCCTGCTCGGCATCCACATGACTGCGCTCAGCGAGCGCGGTCAAGGTCCGCTCGCGCACATCTTCATGTTCCCGGCGGCCGAAGATTTCGTATAACACGCCTTCACGCAGGGCGCCCTCGGAATGTGCCATGCACTGTACATCCAGGGCATCGAACAGGGCTTCGAGGATCGCCAGTCCGGCGGGCAGGATGGGGCGCCGGTCGGCCTTGAGGCCAGCCAGCTCCAGCTTGCCCACATGGTTGACCTTGAGCACCTTGCGCTTGAGCCACTGCAGCCCTTCACGGGTGACTTCGCCATCGCTCAAACCGCCGCCACGCAGGCACTGGCCGATGGCGCGGATGGTACCGGAGGCGCCCACCGCCTCCTGCCAGCCCAGACGCTGGATACTCTGCTCGATGGGCATGAGTTCCAGCCGCGCGGCGGTATAGGCCTCGGCGTAGCGGGAGGCAGACAGGCGCCCATCGGCAAAGAACTGCTGACCGAAGGACACGCAGCCGATATGCAGGCTCTCACGCAAGATCGACTCGAAGCGCTCGCCGATGATGAATTCGGTACTGCCCCCGCCGATATCCACCACCAGTCGCTTGCCGGCATCGTCGGACAGGGTATGGGCCACCCCGAGATAGATCAGCCGGGCTTCTTCCCGCCCGGAAATCACATCCACCCGGTGCCCGAGCACCTCTTTCACCCGGTTGATGAAGACATCGCGGTTGCGCGCCACTCGCAGGGTATTGGTGGCGACGATGCGCACCGCACCGGCCGGCAGCCCATTGATCAGCTGGGCGAAGCGGCGCAGGCAATCCAAGCCGCGCTGCATGGCATCTTCACTCAGCAGATCCTGCTCGTCCAGACCGGCCCCGAGCTGGACCTTCTCGCCAAGCCGTTCGAGTATTCGTATTTCGCCGTGGTCCACTCGCGCCAGTACCATATGGAAACTGTTGGACCCCAGATCAATGGTCGCCACCAACGGAAAATCCGCGAGTTCTGTCTGCGCCATGTATATCCCCTGTGTGTCGTAGGGGGAATGTTACCTGCCAATTGCCGCCATGTCCGCATACTGCGACAAAACGGCAGTCATCGCGCGGAGCGACCACGCGTTTCACAGTTGCGCGGGGTGATGCTATCATCCTTTGCATTGCACCTAGCGAACCTTTCCTGGAGAAACTCATGAGTGATTTGATCGTGCACGTCACCGACGGCAGCTTCGAAGCCGAAGTGCTGAAGGCCGACGGCCCCGTTCTGGTTGATTATTGGGCTGAATGGTGTGGTCCGTGCAAGATGATTGCCCCTGTTCTGGACGATATCGCCCGGGATTACGAAGGCAAACTCAAGATCTGCAAGCTGAACATCGATGAGAATAGCAATACTCCACCGAAATATGGCGTACGTGGTATTCCCACACTGATGCTGTTCAAGGACGGCAATGTAGAAGCCACCAAGGTCGGGGCCCTGTCCAAGTCCCAGCTGGCCGCCTTCCTCGACAGCAATATCTGAGTCACCCGTCATCCCCGGCCCACCGGGGATGCACTTTTCTTGCCCCCGGATATAGACGCCACCGCGCAGCGGTGCTAGATTTGCATTCCAACTCCCTGTCGCACCCTGCGGCAATTGGCTTCCCTACTTGCCAAATTCATCGCCCCATCCCATATGGCGGCTGTTCACTAACCCCGTCCTGCCGAAAGACGCCACAACTCACCGAACCTATGAACCTGACTGAACTCAAGCAAAAACCTATACCCGAACTGCTGGAAATCGCCGAACAGATGGGCCTGGAAAACATGGGCCGATCGCGCAAGCAGGATGTGATCTTCGGCATCCTGAAGAAGCATGCCAAGAGCGGCGAAGACATACACGGCGACGGCGTGCTGGAAATTCTGCAGGATGGTTTCGGTTTTCTGCGCTCAGCCGATTCGTCGTACCTGGCCGGCCCTGATGACATCTACGTGTCTCCCAGCCAGATCCGCCGTTTCAACCTGCGCACCGGCGACTCCATTTCCGGCAAGATCCGGCCGCCGAAGGATGGTGAGCGCTACTTTGCGCTGCTGAAGGTCGACTCGATCAACTTCGACCGCCCGGAAAACACCAAGAACAAGATCCTGTTCGAAAACCTGACCCCCCTGTTCCCTGACGATCGCCTGAAGATGGAAGCCGGCAACGGCTCCACCGAAGACCTGATGGCCCGGATCATCGATCTGTGCGCCCCGATCGGCAAGGGCCAGCGCGGTCTGCTGGTGGCACCGCCGAAGGCCGGTAAGACCTTGATGCTGCAGAACATTGCTTCGAACATTGCACGCAACAACCCCGAGTGCCACCTGATCGTGCTGCTGATCGACGAGCGCCCGGAAGAAGTGACCGAAATGCAGCGCACCGTGCGCGGCGAAGTGGTCGCCTCCACCTTCGACGAGCCGCCGAGCCGTCACGTGCAGGTGGCCGAGATGGTCATCGAGAAGGCCAAGCGCCTGGTCGAGCACAAGAAGGACGTGGTCATCCTGCTGGACTCCATCACCCGCCTGGCCCGCGCCTACAACACCGTGATCCCCAGCTCCGGCAAGGTGCTGACCGGTGGTGTCGACGCCCACGCCCTGGAAAAGCCCAAGCGCTTCTTCGGTGCCGCGCGGAACATCGAGGAAGGCGGCAGCCTGAGCATCATCGCCACCGCGCTGGTCGATACCGGCTCGAAGATGGACGAAGTGATCTATGAGGAATTCAAGGGCACCGGCAACATGGAGATCCACCTGGATCGCAAGATTGCCGAGAAGCGCGTGTTCCCCGCCATCAACATCAACCGCTCCGGTACCCGCCGCGAAGAATTGCTGACCAGCGAGGATGAACTGCAGCGCATGTGGATTCTGCGCAAGATTCTGCATTCCATGGACGAGATCGCCGCCATCGAATTCCTCCTCGACCGCCTGAAAGACACCAAGACCAACGATGAATTCTTCCTGTCGATGAAGCGCAGCAAGAACTGACCAGCTGGAAGCGGTACGTTGCAAGCGGCAAGCCGGCCTCGCGGGCTTGCCGCAGTTCCACTGCCTGCAGCACCCCAGCAGTCGGATGCCGCATTCCACACCCCATTCACGGGCGGCGGCTGGGTATCCATCAGCTTGCCGCTTGAAGCTTGAGGCTTGAAGCTGCCATGCAATATTCCGATCTCCGCGATTTCATCAAGGGCCTGGAACAGCGCGGTGAATTGAAGCGCATCCAGACACCCGTCTCCCCCATCCTGGAAATGACCGAAATCTGTGACCGCACCCTGCGCAAGGGCGGCCCGGCGCTGCTGTTCGAGAACCCCACCGGTTTCGACATGCCGGTGCTCGGCAACCTGTTCGGCACCCCCGAGCGGGTGGCGCTGGGCATGGGCGCCAATGATGTCAGCGAGCTGCGGGAGATCGGCAAACTGCTGGCCTACCTCAAGGAACCCGATCCGCCGAAAGGGCTCAAGGATGCCTGGTCCAAGCTGCCGCTGGTGAAGAAGGTCATCTCCATGGCGCCCAAGGTAGTGCGCGACGCGCCCTGCCAGGCGACTGTGATCGAAGGTGATGATGTAGACCTGTCGCAGATACCGGTGCAGACCTGCTGGCCCGGCGATGCCGGCCCGCTGATCACCTGGGGCCTGGTCATTACCAAAGGCCCGAACAAGGACCGGCAGAATCTGGGCATCTACCGCCAGCAGGTGATCGGCCGCAACAAGGTGATCATGCGCTGGCTCAGCCACCGGGGCGGCGCGCTGGATTTTCGCGAATGGTGCGAGAAGCATCCAGGTGAACCCTTCCCGGTAGCGGTAGCCCTGGGCGCCGATCCGGCGACCATTCTCGGCGCGGTGACGCCGGTGCCCGATACCCTGTCCGAATATGCCTTTGCCGGCCTGCTGCGCGGCCAGCGTACCGAACTGGTCAAGTGCCGCGGCTCCGAGCTGCAGGTCCCGGCCGGTGCGGAAATCGTGCTCGAAGGGGTAATCCACCCCGGCGAGATGGCCGACGAAGGACCCTTCGGCGACCATACCGGCTATTACAACGAGGTGGACAGCTTCCCGGTGTTTACCGTGGAGCGCATCACCCAGCGGGAAAAGCCGATCTATCACAGCACCTACACCGGCCGTCCACCGGATGAACCGGCGGTACTGGGCGTGGCGCTGAACGAAGTATTCGTGCCCATCCTGCAGAAGCAATTCCCCGAAATCACCGACTTCTACCTGCCGCCCGAAGGCTGCTCCTACCGCATGGCGGTGGTGTCCATGAAGAAACAGTACCCCGGCCATGCCAAGCGGGTGATGCTCGGCGTCTGGAGTTTCCTGCGCCAGTTCATGTACACCAAGTTCGTCATCGTGGTGGACGACGACATCAACGTGCGCGACTGGAATGACGTGATCTGGGCCATTACCACCCGCATGGACCCCAAGCGCGACACCGTGATGATTGATAACACGCCCATCGACTACCTCGACTTCGCCTCCCCGGTCTCCGGTCTGGGCAGCAAAATGGGCCTGGATGCCACCAACAAGTGGCATGGCGAAACCACCCGCGAATGGGGCACCGCGATCACCCAGGATCCAGCCGTGAAACAGCGGATCGATGCCATCTGGTCGGAACTGGGAATAGATTGATGAAAGTGACTCTTCAGCCTTCGGGGCATGTCATCGAGCTGTTGCCCGGTGAGCGCATCATCGATGCCGCCCGCCGCCTGGGCTTCGATGCACCGCAGAGCTGTCGCAACGGCAATTGCCATATCTGCGCCGCCAACCTGATCAGCGGCCGAGTGCTGCAGCACGGCACCGAGCGCCGCGGTGGCGAGCTGTTCACCTGCATTGCCGAGCCGTTGGAAGATTGCGTCGTGGAATGGGAAAACGTGCTGGCGCCGGATGAACTGCCGCTGCGCAGCCTGGCCTGCCAGGTGGTCGATATCCAGGATCTGGGCGGCGATGTCTGCCGGCTGCTGCTGCGCACGCCGGCCGGCAAGCCCCTGCGCTACCATGCCGGACAGTATCTGCTGCTGGAGCGCTTCGATGGCGAGCTGTCGGCCTTTTCCATCGCCTCGGCGCCCCATGAAGAGCGGCTGCTCGAATTGCATATCCTGGTTCGCGAGCAGAATACCGTCGCGCTGGTGGAGCATATCCGCCAGCAGGGCATCGCTCGCATCAAGGCGCCGCTGGGCGACTCCAGCCTGCCGCGCCTGCCAGAGCGGCCGCTGGTGCTGATCGCCGCCGGAACCGGTCTGGCGCAGATACAGAGTCTGACCCAATACTGCCTGCAGCAAGGTTTCACCCAGCCGATTCACCTGTACTGGGGAGTGCGCCAGCCCGAGGATTTCTATCAGGCACCGCACTGGGAACATTGGCAGCAGCAACCCAATATCTATCTGCACCAAGTGGTCAGCGATGCCCCGGAATGGAGCGGCCGCCAGGGCATGCTGCCCGAGGCGGTGTGCGAGGATCTGGCCGAACTGGCGGATTACGAGATCTTCCTGTGCGGCTCACCGGCAATGGTCTACGGCACGCTGGATGCACTGCTGGCTGCGGGCGCAGTCGAGCAGCAGATTCATTCGGATGTGTTCGCCTACGCCCCGCGCGAGGCGTTGTCAGGCGAGTCCGACTGAGCTGACGCCTGGGACGGTCGAGTACCAGCTCGACCAAGGAGCCAGCCTGAAACACCGCTGGCCGGGATGGAAGCCGATCGGGCCGCGGCCGGCCCTCCCCGGCTTACAGCAGCGCTTTTCCTGGCTGTGGCAATTCCGGCAGATCATTCACCATCAGCGCAAAGCCCTGGCGCAGCATCTGCTGGCTGGCCTGGTGTTCACCCATGTGCTCCAGCAGCCGGACCAGTTCGGCGCAGGTCTGGATATCCCGGCGGCTGGCGAAGCTGGCTTCCAGATATTCCCGCGCCTTGCCCCACAGACTGTTGCGCAGCGACAGCCGACCCAACGCCAGCAGCAGGGTAGCATCATGGGGATGGTCGGGTAGCCATTGCTCTGCGGTCGCCAGTTGGCGCGCCGGGTCGGCACCGCGCACCAGGCCGTAGATATGCACCAGTCGATCATTGTAGCTATGACTCAGCGCTTCACGCAGGGTCTTCTCTGCATGTACGTCGGCTCCGGAGGCGCGCAACTGCAGGCAGTAGGTCTCGATCATCGTCACGTCCTGCCGGTGCGGCTTGGGCAGGCGTTCCCAGACGCTGCTGACCGGATTGGCTTCGCCGGCCGGCAGGCGCTGACCGCGTTGCCCGGCCTGGTTCAGCAGGGCAATGTAGACCTGACGCTCCAGCGCCTGCTGATCCGCCTCGCTGTACAGGTGGTGCCGGCGCAATTCCGGCAATAGCTGCTCCAGCCGCTCCCAGTCTTCCAGCCGCAGGTACAGCTGCCCCATCAGCTTGAGCGCGTACAGATGCTTGGGATGTTCCTTGCGGACCCGGGTCAGCGTCGCCAGCGCCTGCTCCAACTGGCCGCGGGCGATCTGCAGCTGGGCCTGGGTGACGGCGATGGCGACATCGGCGTTGGGGGTGGTTTCGTAGGCTTCACGCAGCAGATTATCGGCTTCGCGATAATCCTCCAGTTCGTGGGCCGCGCGGGCCGCCGCCAGGTAGTTGATCAGCGGCTGTTCGGCATGGGGCGCGGCGCGGCGCAGCAGGCGCAG
>DXBL01000326.1 GCA_019116555.1 Candidatus Pseudomonas excrementavium | reverse complement strand
TTGCGCTCGACACTCGCCATGCGCTGCGTCATGGCAATTCTCCACAATATTTAAATCAAGGGCGGGCATTATACGTGCAGCCCGTGCTCCGGGGCTATAGAAGGGGTGGTCGTTCATCTTCCCATGGATCTGATCGCTCGGCAGAATGGCGATAAACGGGTAGCGGGGAAAGGGTGTGGCGGACGCAGATGTCATTGTCGTGGGTGCCGGGGTGGTGGGCCTGGCCATTGCCCAGCAACTGGCCGCGGGCGGGCGCTCGGTGCTGGTATTGGAGCAGGAAGGCTGGCTCGGTCAGCACGCCTCCAGCCGCAACAGCGAGGTCATCCACGCCGGCCTGTATTATCCACCCGGCTCGCTCAAGGCGCGGTTGTGCCAGCGCGGCAACGCCTTGTTGTACCGCTGGTGCGCCGCCCATGAGGTACCGCACCAGCGGATCGGCAAGCTGCTGGTGGCGACCAGCGTCGATGAGCTGCCCGCCCTGGCGGCATTGCGTGACAATGCGGCGGCTAACGGTGTCGAACTGCAATCGCTGGACAGGCCACAGCTGCTTCGGCTGGAGCCCGAACTGCGGGCGGTAGCCGGCTTGCGCTCGCCGACCACCGGCATCGTCGACAGTCATGCGCTCATGCAGTCCTTCGAGCGGGCGATGCTGCACCACGGCGGCCAGCTGTGCCTGCGCACCCGTGTGGAACATGTGCACCGTGAACAGGGTCTACTGCGCGTGCACGGCACCAGTGCGGGGGAGGATTTCAGCGCCAGCTGCCGCTATCTGATCAATGCCGGCGGGCTGTTTGCCCAGCAGTTGGCCGGGCAGGTGGAGGACTATGCGGCCGACTCGATTCCGCCGCTGTATCCCTGCCAGGGGCGCTATTACAGCTATGCCGGGCGCTCGCCGTTCCGGCATCTGATCTATCCCATGCCGGAGCCGGGCACTGCCGGGTTGGGCATCCATGCCACCCTGGATCTGCAGGGCCAGCTGCGCTTCGGTCCGGATGTGCATTACACAGCGGCGCTGGATTACCGGGTCGATGGCAGTCTCGCCGACGCCTTCGCCAGAGCGATACGGCGCTACTGGCCCGATTGCCGCAGCGAGCGCCTGCAGCCGGGCTATACCGGGGTGCGGGCCAAGCTCAGCGGGCCAGATGTAGCGGCGGCGGATTTCCTGATCCACGGGCCGGAGACGCACGGTGTGCCGGGCCTGATCAGCTTGTTCGGCATCGAGTCGCCGGGGCTGACCGCCAGCCTGGCGCTGGCCGAAGAGGTGGCAACATCGCTGGACAAGCTTTAATGTCTCCAGATCACACAGAATTGCGGGAGTAACCATGAAAAAACTAGCCAAGATCATCGGTCTGGTGGTGCTGGCCCTGGTCGTGCTGGGAATCGCTGTGCTGTTCTTCCTGACCCGCATGTTCGATCCCAACGACTACAAGGAACAGATCCGCCAGGCGGCTCGGGAGCAGGCCAATGTCGAACTGACCCTGGGTGGTGATATCGGCTGGTCGCTGTTTCCCTGGCTGGGCATCGAGCTCAAGCAGGTCGGGTTGGCGCCGGTCGAGCACCCGGAAAAGGCCCTGGCCAGCGTTGGCAGCATGGGCCTGGGCGTGGAGGTATTGCCGCTGCTGCGCAAACAGCTGCGCATGAGCGATGTGATTCTGGACGACATCAGCTTGAATCTGGAAATCGACGAGAACGGTGTGGCCAACTGGTCCAGCATTGGGCCGCAGAGCGAGACGGCTGATGGTGCGCCGGAGAACGCCGAGGCGAGTGCCGAAGCCGAAGCGGAGGCCGAGGAGCATGGCCGTCTGGATGTGGCAGTGGAGAGTGTGCGCATTACCAATGCCGACATCAACTATACCGACCGCCGCACCGCGCAGCAGGTGTCACTGGAGGATGTCAACCTGACCACCGGCGCGCTGATCGAGGACGAGCCCTTCGATGTGGAATTCCTGGGTCTGCTGGTCACCGGCCAGCCGGCCATGCGGGTGCGTATCGACCTGCACACCGTCGCCAGTTTCAATCTGGACCAGCAACGCTACCAGCTGGATGGCTTCGACCTGAAGCTCGATGCCAGCGGCGACCCCTTCGGTGGTCGAGCGGTGAACATGCAGCTGCAGGGTGACAGCGTGATCGACCTGCAGCAGCAGGTGGCCGAGCTGAAGCAGTTGCGCCTGTCCCTGGCAGACCTGCGGGCAACCGGCCAGTTGACTGCCAGTCAGCTGGACAGCGACCCGCAGCTGGCAGGTGCCATCAGCGTGGCCGAATTCGATGCCCGCGCTCTGGCCCATGCACTGGGCCAGAGCCTGCCGGAGATGGCGCAAAATAATGCGCTGAGCAAGGTGGCATTGAATGCCGACCTGACCGGTAGCAGCAACAGTGCGATGCTGCAGAACCTCAAGCTGATCGTCGATGGAACCGAATTGACCGGCAGCATGGGTCTGGCCGATTTCGAGCGTCAGGCCCTGCGCTTCGATCTGCGCGGCAACAGTCTGAATATCGACCACTACCTGCCGCCGCCGGCAGACCAGCCCGCACCGGCAGGGGCCGGGCAGGGCGGCAGTACTTCACAGAAGGCACCGGAGCCCTGGAGCAATGATCCGGTGTTGCCGCTGGAAACCCTGGCCGGACTGAACGTGATCGGCAGCCTGGATCTGCAGCAGGTGCAGTTGACCGGTCAGGCCATCAGCCCGTTCAAGATGGCGGTGGACGCGGTGGACGGCAATGTTCGCCTCAAGCAATTCGAGGGTGGGGTATTCGGCGGCCAGTTTGCCGCCAGCGCTACCATCAATACCACGCGCTCGCCAGCAACCCTGAGCCTGAACGGCAAGCTTGATGACATGGATTCGCTGGCGCTGCAGCGCGCCTACGAGATGGCCGAACAGTTTCGCGGCCAACTGGACCTGAATATGAACCTGACCACCCGCGGCAACAGCATGCGCCAGTGGATCAATGGTCTGAACGGCGACGTGCGGTTCGACGTGGCCAATGGTGCGCTGCTCGGCGTCAATCTGGAGCAGAAGCTGTGTCAGGCCATCGCCCTGGCCAACCGCAAGCCGCTCAGCGCCGAGCATGGCAGCGCGGATACGCCATTCCAGCGACTGGGCGGCAGCTTCAAGATCGTCAATGGCAATATCAACAATCGCGATCTGATCGCCGCCCTGCCGGGTATCGCCGCCAAGGGCAATGGCGATATCAACCTGCCGGAACAGCGCCTGGACTATCGCGTCGGCCTGTTGCTGGAGGGCGACAAGAGCGACATGCCCGACCCGGCCTGTCAGGTGAACGAGCGTTATGTCGGTATCGAATGGCCGATCCGCTGCGAAGGCTATCTGCACAACGCCGCCAAGAGCTGCGGCGTGGATACCGAAGGCGTGACCCGTATCGCCGGTCAGTTGCTGCGCAACGAGGCCGAGCGCAAGGTGCAGGACAAGGTTGGCGAGAAGCTGGAGGAAGAGTTCGGCGACAAGGC
The DNA here is from genome assembly GCA_019116555.1 of Candidatus Pseudomonas excrementavium. Lineage (GTDB taxonomy): Bacteria > Pseudomonadota > Gammaproteobacteria > Pseudomonadales > Pseudomonadaceae > Halopseudomonas > Halopseudomonas excrementavium. The sequence goes on along the minus strand of DXBL01000326.1, from coordinate 589 downwards.
TCCGGCGGTGCGCGATGCGCTCAAGGGGTTGTTCGGCCGGTGAGTACTGATTCCTTCGCCAGCGCCGTGCTGACCTGGTACGACCAGCACGGCCGCAAGGACCTGCCCTGGCAGCAGGACATGAGCCCTTACCGCGTCTGGGTCTCGGAAATCATGTTGCAGCAGACCCAGGTCGCCACCGTGATTCCCTATTACCAGCGGTTCATGGAGGCGCTGCCGGATGTCTTTGCGCTGGCGGCGGCGGACCCGGATGAGGTATTGCACCTGTGGACCGGGCTTGGCTACTACAGCCGCGCGCGTAATCTGCACAAGACCGCACAGATCGTGGTCAGCGAGCATGGCGGTGTATTTCCAGAAAGTGTCGAGGGCCTGGAGGCGCTGCCGGGGATCGGCCGCTCCACCGCCGGTGCCATCGCCAGCCTGAGCATGGGGCTGCGCGCAGCCATTCTGGATGGCAACGTCAAGCGAGTGCTGGCGCGCTATCACGCGGTCGAAGGCTGGCCCGGTGAGAGGGCGGTCCATGACCGGCTGTGGCAGATTGCCGAAGGTTACACGCCGCAGCAGCGTTTCAATCACTACACCCAGGCGA
>DXBL01000325.1 GCA_019116555.1 Candidatus Pseudomonas excrementavium | reverse complement strand
GCTGGTGGCGGCATTGTTCGACATGGCTCGGCTCAGCGTCGAGATCGTGCTGGTGCTGGTCGGTACCATGACGTTGTGGCTGGGATTCCTGGCGATCGCCGAGAAGGCCGGCCTGATCCGTCTGCTGGCGCGGGTACTCGATCCCCTGTTCCGCCGGCTGATGCCGGAGGTGCCCAGCAGGCACCCGGCGCTGGGGCATATCAGCATGAACTTCGCCGCCAATATCCTCGGCCTGGACAACGCCGCCACGCCCATCGGCATCAAGGCCATGCATTCGCTGCAGGAGCTCAATCCCCAGAAGGACACCGCCACCAACGCGCAGATCCTGTTCATGGTCCTCAACAGTTCGTCGCTGACCCTGTTGCCGGTGACTATCTTCATGTATCGCGCGCAGCAGGGGGCGACCGATCCCACGCTGGTATTCTTGCCGATTCTGCTGGCCACCACCGCCTCCAGCCTGGTCGGTCTGCTGACCGTGGCGGTGATGCAGCGCCTGCGTCTGCACGATCCGGTGGTGCTGGCCTATCTGCTGGGCGGCGCGGCGGCGCTGGGCCTGTTACTTACCACCCTGGCCGGCATGTCCGCCCAGGCCCTGGCTGCGACCTCCTCGCTGGTCGGCAATCTGACCCTGTTCGGCATCGTCATCCTGTTCCTTGGCGTGGCGGCGCTGCGCAAGGTCAAGGTCTATGACACCTTCATCGAGGGTGCCAAAGAAGGTTTCAGCTTCACCATCTCGCTGTTGCCGTTTCTCATCGCCATGCTGGTGGCTATCGGCGTATTGCGCGCCAGTGGGGTACTGGACGCCGGCCTGGAAGGCATCCGCTGGCTGGCCGAGGGATTTGGCTGGGATACCCGCTTCATCGATGCCTTGCCCACGGCTTTCATGAAACCGCTGTCCGGCAGCGGCGCGCGGGCGATGATGATCGAGACCATGGACACCTTCGGTGTCGACAGCTTCCCGGCGCTGCTGGCGGCGACCTTCCAGGGCAGCACGGAAACCACCTTCTACGTGCTCGCGGTGTACTTCGGCGCGGTCGGCATCACCCGTATCCGCCACGGGCTGGGCTGCGCACTGACTGCTGATCTGGCCGGCATGCTCACCGCCATCGGCGTGTGTTACTGGTTCTTCGGCTGAGACGCCCTGCTAAGCTGTAGAACAGAGCCCCTGCCTGGAGGTCCCATGCCTGCACCGCGTTTTGATCAGTTGCATCGCCAGCCCGGCCCGTATTTCGTTGCCCTGGGCGGTGCGGGGATGTTCGGGGCCAATCTGTATCTGTACGGCTCCGGAGGCGAATGGATCGCCATCGATTGCGGTTTTGCCCTGGAATCCACGCCCAGCGGGGAAAGCCGTCTGGCCGTGCCGGTCCTCGAAGCGCTGGAAAAGCACGACATCAAGCTCAGCGCGCTGCTGATTACCCATGGTCACGAAGACCATATCGGGGCTATTCCCTATCTGTGGCGCCAGCTCGGTTGTCCGCTGTATGCCAGTCCCTTCACCGCCCGGCTGATCCGCAACAAGCTGGCGCAGAATCTGGACTGGCCGCCACTCCATGAGATCCGGCCATTGCAGCCGATCGGGCTCGGCGCCTTCCAGGCCGAATGGATACCCGTCACCCATTCGATTCCCGAATCCCACGGCATTCTGTTGCAGGTGGCCGATAAGCGCATCTACCACAGCGGCGACTGGAAACTCGATGCCCAGCCGCTGGTGGGTGAGCTGACCGCCGAGGGCCGGCTGCGTGCCATCGGCCGGGAGGGGGTGGATGTGGTGATCGGCGACTCGACCAATGCCCCGGGCAGCGGCGCCAGCCGTTCCGAAGCGGCAGTGCAGGACGGTCTGTCGGACGCGATCCGCCCCTGCACCCAGCGGGTGGTGGTCACCTGCTTCGCCAGCAACCTGGCACGCTTGCACAGCCTGGCGGAAATCGCCTTCGATACCGGCCGCTACGCCGGCCTGCTCGGTCGTAGCCTGGTCAGCATGCACAGCGTCGGGCGGGCGCACGGCTATCTGCGGGCCCGTCCGGGATTTATCGGCCCATGGGAGCTGGGCTTTCTGCCGCGCGATCAGCAGCTATGGATTTGTACCGGCAGCCAGGGCGAGCCGGCTGCCGCGCTGGGCCGGCTGGCGGCGGGCAGCCACCCGCATCTGACCCTGGCACCGGGCGATACCGTGGTGTTTTCCTCACGGCTGATTCCCGGCAACGAGGAAGCCCTCGAACGTATCAAGCACAATCTGCTCAGACAGGGCGTACACATCATCGATGACGACATGGCTCCCATCCACGCTTCCGGTCATCCGCCCCAGGACGACCTGCGTCAGCTGTATGGCTGGTTGCGGCCGCGTTATCTGTTGCCGGTGCATGGCGAGCCTTATCATCAGCAGGCCCATATGGCCTTTGCCCGCGGTCTGGGGATTGGTGGGCTGGTGCCGGGGAATGGGGATCTGATCGATTTGAGTGGTCAGCCTTGTCGGGTGGCTGAGGTGCCGTGGGGGCTGGTGGAGGTGGAGCGGTAGATTCACCCCCTCAAAAACTCCCCTCCTTGACCTTCTGCCACAACATCCCCAACGCTAGCAACGGCGAGCGAAACCGCTCGCCCCCCGGAAACGCCATATGCGGCACCTGGCTGAACAGGTCGAACCCGCGGCTGGCCTGGCCGGTCATGGCTTCGCCGAGGATGCGCGCAGCCAGGTGGGTGGCGTTGACGCCGTGGCCGGAGTAGGCCTGGGCGTAGAACACGTTGGGTTGCTCGGGCAGGCGGCCGATCTGGGGCAGGCGATTGGCGCCGATGCCGATCATGCCGCCCCACTGGTAATCGATGCGGGTACCTGCCAGCTGCGGGAAGACCTTGAGCATCTTCGGTTGCATGTATGCGGCGATGTCCGCCGGATCCCGCCCCGAATAATGGCAGGCGCCGCCGAACAGCAGACGCCGGTCGGCAGACAACCGGTAGTAATCCAGCGCCACGCGCTGATCACAGAGCGCCATGTTCTGCGGAATCAGCTCGGCGGCCAGTTCAGGGGATAGCGGTTCGGTGGCGATCAGGTAGCTGCCGGCGGCGATTACCTGGTTACCCAGGCGCCGCTGCAGGCCGCTGTGGTAAGCGTTGCAGGCGAGCACCAGCTGCGCAGCGCGCACCCGTCCCCGGTCGGTATGCACCGTGATGGTCGAGCCGTTGTCAATGGTGGTCACCGCCGAGCGCTCGAACAGCCGCACGCCCAGGGATTGGGCTGCTGCCGCTTCGCCCAGGGCCAGGTTCAGCGGATGCAGGTGCCCCGAGCCCATGTCGATCAGTCCGCCGACATAGCGATCGGAGCCGACCACGCTGTGCATCTGGTCCGGCTCGACAATCTTCAGTTCATGCTGATAGCCCAGCGACAGCAATTCATCACGGTCAGCGCGGAAGGCCTCGAGATGGCGTGGCTTGTTCGCCAGGTCGCAGTAGCCCCAGGTGAGATCGCAGTCGATGGCGAACTCGGCCACGCGCTCGCGGACGATCTCCACCGCTTCGATACCCATCAGCTTGAGATCGCGCACGCCCTCCGCGCCGATGACGCCGGCAAACTGATCGACGTCGTGGCCGACACCGCGAATCAACTGGCCGCCGTTGCGGCCACTGGCACCCCAGCCTATCCGCCGCGCCTCCAGCAGCACCACCGAGAGCCCGCGCTGGGCCAGTTCGATGGCGGTATTCAGTCCGGTGAAGCCGCCGCCGATGATGCATACATCGGCCTGTTCCTCCCCTTCCAGTGTCGGCAAGAGGGTCTCGCGGTTGCGCGAGGCAAGGTACCAGGAATCGGGGTAATCGGCGGAATGGATGGCATGGCGTGACATGAAAGCTCCGTCGCACAGCGGAAAACACAGACCGGCAGGATAACGGCAATTGCCCTGCCACAGAAGCCTTGTCATGTCCTGGCGGTGCACTGTCCGACAGGGCTGGCGGTTTTTATCGGCATAATTTGCTATTCTTGCCGCCGGCGATTCTCCCGCCGCGCCCCATCGTTTCAGTATCTACCTTGCCTGTGGACCTGCCATGCGCCCAGCCCATGCTCTGATCGACCTATCGGCCCTGCGCCATAATTACCGTCTGGCCAAGCGCCTGACCGGCTGTAACGCCCTGGCGGTGGTCAAGGCCAACGCCTATGGTCACGGGGCGCTGGAGTGTGCCGCTGCCCTGAACGAGGAGGCCGATGGTTTCGCGGTCTCGGCGATCGAGGAAGCTTTGGTTCTGCGCGAAGCGGGCCACCGGCAGCCCATTGTGCTGCTCGAAGGCTGGTTCGAGGCCGCCGAACTGGAACTGATCTGCCGTTACGACCTGTGGCCGGTGGTGCATCACCATGGTCAACTGGCCGACCTGCGGGTGGCGAACCTGGCCCGGCCGCTGCAGGTCTGGCTGAAGCTCGACAGTGGCATGCACCGGACCGGCTTCTCCGCTGCCGAATATCCCGGCATCTGGCGTGAGCTGCAGGCCAGCAGCAAGGTTGCCGGTCTGACCAAGATCACCCACTTCGCCCGCGCCGATGAACCGGATACCGGCCGCACCGAGGAGCAGCTGGCGACCTTCGCGCGAGCTACCGCCGGACTTGACGGCCCGGCCAGCCTGAGCAATTCCGCTGGCGTTCTGGCCTGGCCCAGCGCCTATGGCGATTGGGTGAGACCGGGCATCATGCTGTACGGTTCCAGTCCCTTCGGCTTCGCCCAGGAGCAGGCCGCCCGGCTGCGCCCGGTGATGCAGCTGGACTCGAAGGTGATCGCGGTGCATGACATTGGTGTCGGCGAGCCCATCGGCTATGGCTCCCGGTTCGTCACCCGCCGGGCGAGCCGCATCGGCGTGGTCGCCATGGGCTACGCCGACGGTTACCCACGCCACGCACCGGATGGCAC
>DXBL01000324.1 GCA_019116555.1 Candidatus Pseudomonas excrementavium | reverse complement strand
CTGGTTCGCGCCACAGACGAAATCCGCCAGGTGGGCCGCGCTGTGGTCGGCGATGACATGCATCCTCAACTCGATCGGCCCGATGGAGCCGGGCTTGCAGCCGATCGCCTGCTGGATCTGCGCTTCGCTGGCGAAGGTCAGCGGGGCGTGGATCGCCGGATGGTTCTCGGCCTTGATCTCGTTCAGTTCATGATCGCCACGCAGGATCAGCGCCACCAGCGGTTGCGGGGCGCCTTCTTCCTTGGCAACGCCCAGCACGATCAGCGATTTGACGGTGCGCTCAGCCGGCAGCCCGAGGAAATCGCATACCGCGTCGATGGTCTGCTGGTTCGGCGTGTCCACCAACGCCTTGTCTTCGGCGGGGGCAGGGCGCTTCCCCTGAGGCAGCTGGGCCGTGGCTTTTTCTATATTGGCGGCGTAGCTGCCGGTGTCGGAAAAGACGATGGCGTCTTCACCGGAATCGGCGAGCACGTGGAATTCATGGGAGCCTTCACCACCGATGGAGCCGTTATCGGCCACGACCGGGCGGTAATTCAATCCCAGGCGGCTGAAGATATTGCAATAGGCCTGGTACATGCGGTCATAGGTCTGCTGCAGTGAGTCCTGCCCCAGGTGGAAGGAGTAGGCGTCCTTCATGCTGAACTCGCGTGACCGCATCAGGCCAAAGCGCGGACGGATCTCGTCGCGGAATTTGGTCTGGATCTGATACAGGTTCAAGGGCAGCTGCTTGTAGCTGCTGATCTCGTTGCGCGCCAGATCGGTGATCACTTCCTCATGGGTCGGTCCGACACAGAAGTCGCGGCCATGACGGTCCTGCAGGCGCAGCAGTTCGGGGCCGTACTGTTCCCAGCGGCCCGATTCCTGCCACAGCTCTGCCGGCTGAATCGCCGGCATCAGGACTTCGAGTGCGCCGGCACTGTCCATTTCCTCGCGCACCACCCGCTCCACCTTGCGCAATACCCGCAGGCCCATCGGCAACCAGGTATACAGGCCCGAGGCGATCTTGCGGATCATGCCAGCCCGCAGCATCAGCTGATGACTGATGACAGTCGCGTCGGCGGGAGTTTCCTTGAGGGTGGAGATCAGATATTGACTGGTACGCATGGGCGGAGAAGGTCCTGAAGGCAGAATCGAGTAATGCGGCTTATTGTACGTTCGTCCCCTGACGGCGTATAGCCTGTGGCAGGGCAGACCGCAGCGATGCCGCAGCCTTTTCAGCCGGACGGTCAGGCAAGAAAAAACCCGGCCGAAGCCGGGTTTGATCTTGCAGCTGGGTGCTTAGAGCAGGTTCCAGGTATAGGAGGCGATCAGACGGTTTTCGTCGATATCGCCGCCGAGTGCACTGTCCTGGCGAACCGTTGCGTTACGCCATACCAGGTTGACTCCCTGCAGGAAGCCGCGCTGGACGGTATAACGGATATCGGTGTCACGCTCCCAGCGCGAATCGCTGACGCCCGGGCCGGCATCGATGTTGTCACCGGTGATGTAGCGGGTCATGAATGTCAGGCCGGGAATACCCACGCCTTCAAAGTCATAATCGTAGCGAGCTTGCCAGGAGCGCTCGTCCTTCGCGTTGAAGTCGAGCACCTGAACCGAGTTGGCCAGATAGATGCCCGCGTCGAAGTATTCGAAGCCGGCATCGCCGCCCATGCGCTGGTAGGCGACCGTGAGGTCATGGAAGCCTGCACCAAGGGTCACTGCCAGTGAGGCAGCATCATTATCAAAACCCATTCCCCCGTTACTGCCTGCGGCACTGTCATCTGAGGTTTTGTAATAGGACAGATCGGAGGTCAGACTCATATCATTGGCGAGATCTGCCTTATGGGTGAGTCCGGCGAAATGACGCTTCCACAGATCTTCGGCCTTGGAGGTGTACAGCGAGGCGCTCAAGGTGTCCCCGAATTCGTAGGTACCGCCCAGGTAATCGACCTTCTGGTCTTCATCCGCGACGAAAGCGCCTTCGCGCTGGGAGGACATGCCCATTTCGCCACGATCGGTCATGCGACCGGCTTCCAGGAACAGACCATCAATCGAGGTGTTGGCGATGCTGTAACCGAAATAATGGTTCGGCAGCAGACGGGCATCTTCATAGTTGATGACCGGGTTCTCGACCATGTGTACGCCATACCGCAACGTGGTATCACCGGCAATATTGGCTTTCACTGCGCCGCGGATCTCGGCATATTCGGCCACGGTGTCACCGTCGGAGCGGGTCGGCAGCATGTTCAGACGACCATTGTGGCCGCCGCTGCTGTCCAGCTTGATGCCGGCCAGTGCCAGCACGTCTGCGCCCAGGCCGACCGGGCCTTGGGTATAACCAGACTGGAAGTTGAGGATGAAGCCGGTGGCGGTTTCTTCCGCGCGGCTCATGTTGCCGGTGTTCTGGTTGGCTTGACCAGGGTCTCGATAGTCACGGTTGAAATACAGGGTACGGCTTTCCAGCGTGGCGGTAGCACCTTCAACGAATCCTTCGCCCTGAGCTACCGCTTGCGTTGCGACAAGCCCGTTGGCCATGGCGACCGCCAGGGCGACGGAACTCCATTTGACAGTGTCTTTCATATCCTGTGCTCCTTTTGTAATAAAGAAATGTGCTCTGTTTACTATCCCGGGCGCAGCTTCTTCAAATCGTATCGCATTGAGTAAAGCAGCAAAGTTCCGAAAATGCGAAAGCGAGACGCAAAAAAAAGACGTTCGGCTTTATTCGCTTATCTCGGCCAGCTTCCAGGCTGGTGTACTATTGTCATGCACAGCAAGAGCTTAGCGACTCCCTTCGCCATTTCCTTGACCTGCCTCATACTTCGGCGGGTTTTTATGCAATTTGATCCCTGTAAGGAAGTTCTATGTACCGTCTTCATCCGCAACTCGTCAATGATGGCATTTGGGTAGGTGATTTCAGCTTGAGTACGTTGCTGTTGATCAATGACGCCCAGTATCCGTGGTTTGTACTGGTGCCCCGGCGTGAGGATGTATCCGAGGTGTTTCAACTGGATGAGGCTGATAGGCAACAACTGCTGAACGAATCCTGCTGGTTGGCCGAGGCGCTGAAAGATGCCTTTTCCGCACACAAGATCAATATCGCGGCGCTGGGTAACATGGTTCCTCAGTTGCATATACATCATATAGTGCGTTATCGAGATGATCCGGCCTGGCCTGCGCCGGTATGGGGGAAGTTGCCCGCCGTCCCTTATACCGAGGATGAATTGAAAGACTGTATCAAGCGCCTGCAGCAAGTGCTGACAGCCCATCTGGTCTATGCGGAGCGGTTCAGATGAGTGAGCAATTGATTGTGAGGATGAATGAGCTGGAAACACGGCTGGCATTCCAGGACGACACCATACAGGCACTGAACGATGCGGTGAGTCGTCAGGAGTTGGAACTGGAAAGGTTGCGACGGGCGCTGGAGTTGCTGGCCCGCCGGCAGGCCGATCTGGCGGCATCCATGCCGGGTGAGACGGAGGACGATCAGCCTCCGCCCCATTATTGACAGGTGAATCTCAGTCCAGCGGCTCGACGTCCTCGGCCTGCAGCCCTTTTTCGCGCTGGGCGACGATGAACTCCACACGCTGACCTTCCAGCAGCACCCGATGCCCCTCGCCACGGATGGCGCGGAAATGCACGAATACATCCTCGCCCTGATCCCGGGAGATGAAACCGAAGCCCTTGGTGGTGTTGAACCATTTGACCGTGCCGGTTTCCCGCGGGCCACTATTGGTGTGCCGGGTGCCGCTGGCGAGCATGCCGGTCAGGGTGAGGACGGTGAACAGGCAGACGGCGGCGACACTGATGCCTACTGCCAGAGTGAGCAGGGCAGCAGCGGCCGGATTGACCAGTACGATGACCAGCGGGATCAATGCGCCCACCAACAATAGTACCGAGCCGAGCACGGCCAGGGCATTGCGCACCGGCGAGCGGCTGCGATTGCCATTGCTGAACTGTTGAATATTGATGAGGCCCAGCAGCAGGGCGGTAATGGCCGAGAGGTCGATGAGACCGTTCTGGCTGAAAAAGGGCATGCTGTAATACAGGCCGGCCAGCAGTGCTGCCAGACCGACGATCAAGTGAAGATAACGGATACTGTTCAAAACGATTCATCCTGTTGCAACGGTGGCTATGAAGTGCCGGCGCTAGATTAGTTATGCCGGGTGCGCACTCTAACCCGAAACACGCGCAGTCACAAAGAGGATGGAAGAGGGAAGAGAGAGGGCGGGGCAGGCGCAGGCCGGCCCCGCTTCGGTACTTATTTTTCCAGCAGGCTGCGCAGCATCCAGGCGGTCTTTTCATGGGACTGCATGCGCTGGGTCAGCAGGTCGGCACTGGGCTCGTCGCTGGCCTTCTCGCAGGCGGGGAAAGCCTCGCGAGCGGTGCGGGCACAGGCTTCCTGGCCTTCCACCAGCAGGCGGATCATGTCGGTTGCATCCGGCACCCCGTCCTCTTCCTTGATCGAACTCAGCTCGGCAAAGGCCTTGTAGGTGCCCGGCGCCGGGAAACCCAGGGTGCGGATGCGCTCGGCGATCTCGTCGACCGCTGTCGCCAGCTCGGTGTACTGGGTCTCGAACATGGTGTGCAGGGTCTGGAACATCGGACCTTTGACGTTCCAGTGAAAATTATGGGTCTTCAGGTACAGGGTATAGGTGTCCGCCAGCAGATGGGACAGCCCCTTGGCGATTTGCTCCCGGTCCTTCTGGTTGATACCGATATCAATCTTCATGTCTATCTCCAAGGTCGAAGCGAAAATGTTCATCCAGTATATGCCGTGCCCGGCCGGGCTCAAGCCCTGTTTGCCAATCGCCGGCATTGGGGCTGACTATGGGAGCCGTCGTCGAGCTGGCGCCCGACCACCCGGTGGTTGAGGAGAGCGAGGCATTGCGCTGGCAACGCTCGCCTGGAGCGGGTCACTTCGGGTATATTATGGCGCTTTTATCTATCCGCGCTGACGGATGGGCCAATGCGCTTGGCCAGGACGCAGCCGATCTGTCGACAACAGGATTCCACTCTCATGATGCGTACCCACTATTGCGGCCAGTTGAACGAAACACTGGCGGACCAGGAAGTGACACTCTGCGGTTGGGTTCACCGCCGCCGTGACCATGGTGGGGTGATCTTTCTCGATATTCGCGATCGCGAAGGTCTGGCCCAGGTGGTGTTCGATCCGGATCGCGAAGATACCTTCGCCCTGGCTGACCGCGTGCGCAGCGAATACGTGGTGAAGGTGCGCGGTAAAGTGCGTCCGCGGCCGGCTGGCGCGGTCAACCCGAACATGGCTTCCGGCGCCATCGAAGTGCTGGGCTACGAGCTGGAAGTGCTGAACCAGGCTGAGACGCCACCGTTCCCGCTGGACGAGTATTCCGACGTTGGCGAGGAGACCCGCCTGCGCTATCGCTTCATCGACCTGCGTCGCCCGGAAATGGCCGCCAAGCTGAAGCTGCGCTCGCGCATCACCAGCAGCATCCGCCGCTATCTGGACGACAATGGCTTCCTGGATGTGGAAACCCCGATCCTGACCCGCGCCACGCCCGAAGGTGCCCGTGATTACCTGGTGCCCAGCCGCACCCATCCCGGCAACTTCTTCGCCCTGCCGCAATCACCCCAGCTGTTCAAGCAATTGCTGATGGTGGCCGGCTTCGATCGCTACTACCAGATCGCCAAGTGCTTCCGCGACGAAGACCTGCGCGCCGACCGCCAGCCGGAATTCACCCAGATCGACATCGAGACCAGCTTCCTCGATGAACAGGACATCATGGGCCTGACCGAAGGCATGATCCGCGGCCTGTTCAAGGAAGTGCTGGACCTGGACCTGGGCGATTTCCCGCACATGACCTTCGAAGAAGCCATGCGTCGCTACGGTTCGGACAAGCCGGACCTGCGCAACCCGCTGGAACTGGTGGACGTTGCCGACCAACTGACCGAGGTCGACTTCAAGGTGTTCAGCGGCCCGGCCAGCGATCCAAGGGGGCGCGTTGCTGCCCTGCGCGTTCCGGGCGGGGCAGCCATGCCGCGCAAGCAGATCGATGACTACACCAAATTCGTCGGCATCTACGGTGCCAAGGGCCTGGCCTACATCAAGGTCAACGAGCGCGCCAAGGGCGTCGAAGGCCTGCAATCGCCGATCGTCAAGTTCATTCCCGAGGCCAATCTCGATGTGATTCTCGACCGCGTTGGTGCGGTTGATGGCGACATCGTGTTCTTCGGTGCCGACAAGGCGAAGATCGTATCCGAGGCGCTGGGCGCGCTGCGTATTCGCCTGGGCCATGACCTGGAGCTGCTGACCTGTGAATGGGCGCCGCTGTGGGTAGTCGACTTCCCGATGTTCGAAGAGAACGACGACGGCAGCCTGAGCGCGCTGCACCACCCGTTCACTGCGCCCAAATGCTCGCCGGAAGAGCTGCAGGCGAATCCCGGTGCAGCGTTGTCCCGTGCCTACGACATGGTGCTCAACGGCACCGAGCTGGGTGGCGGTTCCAT
>DXBL01000323.1 GCA_019116555.1 Candidatus Pseudomonas excrementavium | reverse complement strand
TTTGTGACCAAAAAAGCACGCAAGGTCACAACAAGACGCTATCGTTTAAAAAGTTCTCAGTCTACAATCAGCCAATCGACCCGGTTGAGCCGGCATACTGACTGAGGAGTTCCCATGGCCGAGTACCAAGCCCCCCTGCGTGACATCCGTTTCGTTCTCAATGAAACCTTTGCAGCCGACCAGCTGTGGCAGAGCCTGCCTGGCCTGAACGGTGCCATCGATGCCGAAACCGCCGAGGCCATGCTGGAAGAAGCGGCCAAGATCACCTCCCAGACCATTGCCCCGCTTAACCGCAACGGCGATGAAGAAGGTGCCGTATGGAATAACGGCGAAGTCACCACCCCCGCCGGCTTCAAGCAGGCCTACGCCACCTACGCCGAAGGCGGCTGGGTAGGGCTGGCCGGCAATCCCGAGTTTGGTGGCCTGGGCATGCCCAAGACCCTCGGCGTCCAGGTCGAGGAAATGATCTACGGCGCCAACAGCAGTTTCGCCCTGTATATCGCCCTGACCGCCGGCAGCACCCTGGCGCTGGACGCCCATGGCAGCGAAGAACTCAAGCAGACCTACCTGCCGAACATGTACGCCGGCACCTGGGCCGGTACCATGTGCCTGACCGAGCCCCACGCCGGCACCGACCTGGGCATCATCCGGACCAAGGCCGTACCCGAAGCCGACGGCAGCTATGCGGTAACCGGCACCAAGATCTTCATCACTGGCGGCGAGCATGACCTCACCGAGAACATCATCCATCTGGTACTGGCCAAGCTGCCTGACGCACCGGCCGGCCCCAAGGGTATTTCCCTGTTCCTGGTACCCAAATTCCTGGTCAACGAAGATGGCAGCCTGGGCGAGCGCAATACCCTGAGCTGCGGCTCGATCGAACACAAGATGGGCATCAAGGGCTCGGCTACCTGCGTGATGAACTTCGATGGGGCCAAGGGCTATCTGATCGGCGAGTTGAACAAGGGCCTGAATGCCATGTTCACCATGATGAACTACGAGCGCCTGTCCATCGGTATCCAGGGCATTGGCTGCGCCGAAGCCTCCTACCAGACCGCCGTGGCCTATGCCCGCGAGCGCATCCAGAGCCGTGCGCCGACCGGCGCGGTACAGCCGGATAAGGCCGCCGATCCGATCATGGTGCACCCCGACGTGCGCCGCATGCTGTTGACCATGAAGGCGATGACCGAAGGCAGCCGCGCCTTCTCCACCTATGTCGGCATGCAGCTGGACATCAGCAAGTTTGCAGAAGATGAGCAGACTAAAAAGAAAGGCGAAGATCTGGTGGCGCTGTTGACGCCGGTAGCCAAGGCCTTCTTCACCGATGTGGGGTTTGAAAGCTGCGTTCATGGCCAGCAGGTACTCGGCGGGCATGGCTATATTCGCGAGTGGGGCCAGGAACAGCTGGTGCGGGATGTGCGTATCGCGCAGATTTACGAAGGCACCAATGGCATTCAGGCGCTGGACCTGATGGGGCGCAAGACTGTTGCCAACGGCGGCGCGTTCTTCAAGGTGTTCGCCGATGAGATCGACGGCTTCATTGCTGACAATGCTGCCGCCGACATGGGCGAGTTCATTCAACCACTGCAGGCCGCACTGGAAAACCTCAAGCAACTGACAGCCCAGGTCATCGATCGCAGTAAAACCAACCCCAACGAGATTGGTGCGGCCTCGGTGGAATACCTGCATACCTTCGGTTACACCGCCTACGCTTATATGTGGGCGCGGATGGCCAAGGCGGCACTGGCGGCAGAGCAGGATGCCGATGGTTTTTACCAGGGCAAGCTGGCGACCGCACGCTTCTACTTCCAGCGCCTGCTACCACGGATCCATTCCCTGAGCGCCTCGGTCCAGGCTGGCAGTGATGTGTTATATGAACTGGATTCGACACAGTTTTGAGACAATCTGTTCGGCTGTACGTTAATACTTACAGAGCGTGGCGGTGATGACCTATGGGCGCCGCCCCGGTCTCTGCGTAGTATTGGTTTTGCAAGGACGCACCGCAGGAAGCGAAGCAGTACAAAAGGGAACAGGGATCGAGTTACAGGAAGTACCAGCGTTAAGGATGATGATCAGGACGTTATTCTGCGAAACCCCGCTTCGGCGGGGTTTTTTAATGGGCGTTTCCCAGCTGTCCCGCCTCGCCAGGATATCAGCCGTTCTCCGATTCGCTCTGCGCTGCCGTCTTGCTGTTGCGCTTGAGCATTCGCAGGCCGGGCGCCTGCAGGATCAGCAGGGCGCCGGCCCCCGCGACCATGCCCCAGAAAGCCGACGCTATGCCCAGCAGCGACACGCCGGAGGCCGTGACCAGGAAGGTCACCAATGCCGCTTCCCGGTGGCGTTCTTCCTGCAGGGCGCTGACCAACCCGCTGCCAATGGTGTTGATCAACGCGAAGCCGGCAATGGCCAATACCAGCTCCCTCGGAAAGGCCAGAAACAGCGCGCCGATGCTGGCCCCGAAGACACCCGCCACCAGATAGAAGAGACCGGAGACTATCGCTGCGGTGTAGCGTTTGGTGGGATCATCGTGGGCCTCGGGGCCGGTGCAGATCGCCGCAGTGATGGCGGCCAGGTTGACGCCGAAGGCGCCGAACGGTGCCAATATCAAGGTCGCCATCCCGGTCCAGCCGATCAGCGGCGAGGCAGGTGTCTGATAGCCGGCGGCGCGTAATACTGCCAACCCCGGCAGGTTCTGCGACGCCACGCATACGGCAAACAAGGGCAGCGCCACGCCCATCAATGCCTGCACGCTGAACGCAGGGGTGACCCACTGTGGGGTGGTAACGGTGAAGCTCAATGCGCTGAAATCGAGCAGATCGCTTGCCGCTGCGACTGCAATACCCACCACCAGCGGTGCCATCACGGCATAACGCGGGATCAGCCGGCGGGCCAGCAGGTAGGTCAACAACATCGGAAAGACCAAACCAAAGGCGGTGTCCAGCGCAGCGAAGGCTTCCATGCCGAAGCGCAACAGCACCCCGGCCAGCATACCCGCGGCAATCGCCGGTGGGATCCGCCGCATGATCCGCTCGAACCAGCCGAGGAAACCGCACAGCGCCATCAATAACCCGCACAGGATGAAAGCACCGGTGGCCTCCTGCAAGGTGGCGCTGGACGCCGCCGTCACCAGCACAGCGGCGCCTGGTGTCGACCAGGCGGTGACGATGGGCGCCTTGAAGCGCCAGGAAAGGTAGATGCCCGATACCCCAATACCGAGGCAGAGCGAGAGCATCCAGGAACCGATCTGGGCCGGTGAAGCGCCCAGCTCGCTGGCGGCCTGGAACACCAGCGCCGCGGAACTGGTAAAGCCCACCAGTACCGCGACGAAGCCGGCGCTGAAGGAGGAAAGGGAAAGGTCCTTGAAAAAATACATGGGCAACTCATCACTTCATGTCATGGACAGCGAAAATGGCCGTCAGGCACTGGCGCGGTATATCGCTCCGTTCATCCAGCCGTCGATCTTCACATAATTGCGCCTGTCCATGTTAGTGCTGGTTCCGCGGGCGGGGTGGTAACAGGTGAAACCGATCCGCTCATGCTAGGATTGGGGCGGGCCGCCATCGTCGGCCTACCAGACCTGAGTGGAGGGATCGTGTTCTCGCTGAAGCGCAAGGGTGATTATCGTCTGCAGCTGACCCGCACGCTGAAAAAGCCGGGCCGCTATTCGGTCGAGTTATACCTGTTCACACCCCACGAGAACGACCTTTCCAGCTGGACCATGGACGAGCGTCAGTTTTTCATCGCCTGCCTGTCTCACCGTTTCGGTCTGCTGGGGTTGCCGGACGAGGACCGGGTCAGCAAGTCCGACAGCTCCTTCGCGCTGCTGTCCCCCCATTACGAGATCATGTTCGGTTCCTGGCTGTTCCAGTATCGCGCTTCCATGGACCGGCTGCGCCAGCAGATCCAGAGTGCCGGTCTGACGGAGGAGCCGCTCAAGCGGGCCTTGCGATTGAGTCAGAACTTTGCCCAGCGCCTGCGTAGATCGATTCCCGAGCAACGCAACCAGCGCCGCTACTTCCGGCAACTGGATATCTATTTTTCCTGGCATGCCGAGCAGTTTCTGCTCGAATGCATGACCCTGGAAGGCTACGCCGATCTCGAACCGGAGCTCACCGCGGCGATCCAGGAATTTCTCCAGCAGGAATACCGCCACCGTCGGGAGCGGGAATATCTGAGCGACTTCCATGGCTCCCCGACCCGGGTCTGGAACCGCATGAGCCTGTACCACCGGCTGCTGGAATATCCGGTGCTGCTGCGCTCCAGGGTGACCGAACTGGGGGAGGGGACGCGCAAGCTGGTCAAGGCGGCATCGACCATGCTGATCATGACGCTGTTCACCTACTTCCTGTTCAATGCGCGGGAGGGTAATCAGCATCTGTCGCTTGCATTGCTGCTGGGGATTGCCTCGGTGTACGCCATCCGCGATCTGCTGCGCGACGACATGATCACGCTGATCACCCGCTGGCTGCGCAAGGGCAAGCCGCGCTGGAAGATTCGCCTGCTGATGCCCTATACGAAAAAGCTCATGGCCCAGCAACGGGTCTGGCTGGACTACCGCAAGCTCCCCAAGCTGCCCCAGGAAGTGCTGGCGCACTCCGGCAAGTGGGCCACCAACGAGGAGCGGCAGATCATCTGCTACCGGTCGGTACTCACACTGGAGAAGGGAGCGTTGGAGCGGGACAAGATCCAGGAACGCCTGAGCCTGGATTGCGAGCGATTGTGTGAAATGATCCAGGCCACGCGCAACCGCCTGTTCAGCAACGCTGACGAGGACGCTCCCTTTGCTTCGATCGAGGCCCATCCCATCGAGAAACAGCACGATTACAACCTGTTGCTGGTTTACACCGAGCCGGGCCAGAATCATTCGACGGCGCAGCGCTGGCGTCTGCGCCTTGGGGTCAATGGCATCGTCCAGTGCGAAAGCAAGAAGACCCACTGGCCCAGCCCCGAGGAACAGCAGCGCCGACCCGGATTGCAGCGTTTGCGTGATCATTTGCGGCGGCGGTGAGCACTGATTGGATGTAACTTTACGAAGCGGCAAGTGACCAATGAATAAGAATCCGGTTTGGTGTCGTAGGGAGACAACCGGGCCGGTATGACCAAAGGAGAGTCACGGGGTGTCAGTGCTCGGATTACCGCTACAGAAGAAAATCGCATGAGAATGGCAGTGCCGCTGCTGCGCGTTGCCGTCGTCTGCCTGGCCGTTTCCACTGCCGCTTGTCGTGTTTCGCCGCCGGCAGAACCGGTGTTGCCGTTCACCCTGCCGGCCACCTTCGCCGCTGAGCCCTCCGGCGCCTTCGAGCCCGCCGAGCGCTGGTGGGTGGCGTTCGAGGATGAACGCCTGAACCGCTTTGTCGACACGGCGCTGGTACGCAACCCGGGCCTCGCGCAAGCCATTGCCCGTGCGCGCATCGCCGAAGCGCGGGTCAGGTCCACCGGCGCCGACGCGTTGCCCCAGGTCGGGATCGGTCTGAACAGCACACGGCAACGCCAGAACCTGTCGGGGCTGGGGCTGTCCGATCTGGCCGGCGATATGGCCATCCTCAGCAATAACCACAATGCGGCGCTGGATATCAGCTGGGAGCTGGATCTGTGGGGCCGCCTGTCTGCCCTGAGCGCGTCGGCGCGAGCGGAGTTTCTGGCCAGCGGTGAACAGCTGCGGGCCATGCGCCAGTCGGTAGCTGCGCAGATCACCCAGCTGTATTTCGATATTGCCCATGCCCGGGCCCAGGTCGAATTGTCGGAAGATACCGTCATGGCGCTGGAGGAAATGGCCCGGCAGATCAACAACCGGGTCCAGGTCGGTATCGCCTCGCCGGCGGATGGCATGCTTGCCGACGCCAACCTGGGATCGGCTCAGGCGGGCCTTGAACAGCGCCATGAGGCGCTGGCGGTCAGCGTCCGGCAGTTGGAGATACTGATGGGTAACTATCCGGCCGGCAACCTGCAGACCAGCGCCACGCTGCCTGCTGTCCCGGCGACGCCCTCCGCCGGTGTGCCCGCGCAGTTGCTGGCACGGCGCCCGGATGTGCGGGCCGCGGAACTGGCGTTGATCGGCGCAGGTTACCAGCTGGGTGCGGCCAAGCGCTCCTTCCTGCCGTCTTTCTCGCTGACTGGCTCGGGTGGTTATTCCGGTAGCGACTTCTCCGAACTGTTCAACAGCGGCAATCTGGTCTGGTCGATCGGTGGGCGTATCGTGCAGCCGATATTCCAGGGCGGGCGCCTGGTTGCCCAGGTGGATATCGCCGAGGGCCAGCGTGACGAGACGCTGAACGCCTATGTCGAAACGGCGCTCACCGCCCTTGCGGAAGTCGAAAGCCGGCTGGCAGTGGAAGGGCTTCTGGCGCGCCGCGAACAGGTACTGGACGGGTCTGCCAGTGCCGCCGAGGAGGCGGTGCGGGTGTCCTATAACCGTTATCTGCAGGGAATCGACCCGTTCTTGAACGTACTGGAAAGCCAGCAACGCGCCCTCGATGGCCGCAGCGCTCACATCACCGCTCGCCATGCGCGCATAGAAAACCGCATCGCCCTGCATCTGGCCCTGGGCGGCGGCTTCGAATCCGACTCGCCGTCGGTATTGGCCGTGACGCCCGCCGGTGCCGGCAGTCTGTCCACCCACCCCAGAGAAGAGCCCAGATAATGCACAAGAGTCGTATGAGCGCCATCGGCATGGTTTTGCTGTTCGGTCTGCTGGGTTGTGGTGTAGACGAACAGGAGGCGCAGCAGAACGGCCAACCCGCCGCTGCGGAGCAGCAGGGCGGTAGTACGCAGCAAGTCAGCGTCAAGGTGGTCCCGGTGGAGCACCGGAATCTGCAGGCGTGGGTTTACAGCCAGGGCACCGCGCGCTCGCGGCAGCGCGAATTCCTGACTTTCACCCAGCAGGGTGTCGTCTCCCATGTGGATGAGGAGCTGCGGGTCGGCAGCCCGGTGGGCGCCGGCCAGTTGATCGCCCATCAGGCGCCCGAGCGGGTGCAGGCTGACCTGCAGGCGGCCAGGGCGGCGCTGGCTGAGGCCGAGGCCAATCTGGAACTGGCCAAGGTCACTCGCCGACGTTACGAGACACTGATCGAACAGCGCTCCGCGTCGCAACAGGAACTGGATCAGGCCGTGGTGCAGGTGGAACAGGCCACAGCTGCACGCGACAACAGCCGCGCGCAGCTGGCGCAAGCGCAGTTGACGGTGGATGAGTCGCGACTGGTATCACCCATCGACGGGGTACTGGCGCGCCTGAACATCGAGAAGGGTCGTTACTTCATGCCCAGCGTGGTGCAGACCAACACCGAACAGAATGCCCTGCGCACGGTGCCCGCGCTGGTGATCGATCCGAACCGCTTCGAAGTGCGGGTGGACCTGCCATCTTATGACTTTCGCCAGATCGAGAATGGTGCCCGAGCGGTGATTGGGGGCGAGCCGCCAAAGGACGGGCGTGACGTCGATCCGCTGATCGGTGATGACCGGGTGGCCGGCAAGGTGTACGCGATCAGCCCATCCCTGGATCCGGAAACCCGCACCTTCGAAGTGATCATGCATACCGAAGGCGAAAACCCCGGCCTGCAGGACGGCGAGTTCGTCGCGGTCTGGATCGCGCTGCCGGCGTTGCAGGACAGCCTGGCCGTGCCGCTGGAAGTATTGCGTTACCGCAACGACCAGTCGTTCCTGTTCGTGGTGGACAAGGAAAGCGGCCGGGTCAATGAACGGCGGGTCGAACTGGGCCAGCAGGCAGGTGCGTTCCGGGCCGTTATCGATGGGGTCGAAGAGGGCGAGCTGGTGGTGAGTGACGGTCGTGCGGCGCTCTATGATGGCCAGCGGGTACGCATCCTGGAAGCCGACGGGGAAGCCGAATGAGCAGTTCCAACGTCCAGGATGAAGTCCAGCCGGCCGCGCCCCGCGCAGAAAGCGAAGAGGTGCGCACCGCCCATCCGCTGGCGCGCTTCTTCTTCCTGCAGCCGATCTTCGGCATCCTGCTGTTGATCACCCTGGTACTGGGCGGATTCATGGCCTACACCCAGTTGGTCAAGGAATCCCTGCCGGACCTGAATATTCCCCAGGCGACCATTACCACCGCCTGGCCCGGAGCCGATCCGCGCACCATCGAGGAGCAGGTCACCGATTTCATCGAGGATGAAGTCACCACCCTGGAAGGTGTGCGCAAGGTCGACAGTGCGTCCTATGATTCCTTTTCGGTCATCTCGGTCGAATTCGATGCCTCGGCGGACCCTGTCGATGCCATGACCCGACTGCGCGCCGCCGTGGCCGACGCCGAGGCGGAGCTGCCGGCGGATGCGGAGCGGCCCACCATCGAGCAGGCCTCCGTGGATGACCGCCCGATTCTCACCTTCACCCTGCATGGTGAAGCCGGCTCGGCCACCATGAACCGGCAGGCCCGTCTCATTCGCGATGAGCTGGAGCGCATCACTGGGGTCAAGGAAGTGAATATCGGGGGTGAGCGTGAGGAAATAGTGCAGATCCTGCTGCGCCCCGACCGGCTGCTGGCGCTGGGCTTGTCGCCCTCATCGGTGCGTAATGCCGTGCAGCAAGCCAACGTGGAGCAGCCTTTCGGCGAAATCCAGAGCGATGATATCGGCGCCGTGGTGCGACTCGAGGGGCGCTTTCGTGATGTCGATGATCTGCGCGCCCTGCCGGTGGCCCGGCTCTCCGGCCCCGGCGCTGACCGCCCGGTGCGTCTGGATGAGGTCGCCTCGGTGCGCCGCATGCAGGAAACCGAAACCTCCCGCGCCTTCTTCAGTGCTGATGGCGAGGAATACGCCGCATCGCTGGAACTCTCGGTACGCAAGAGCCCTGGGGCCGATACGGTGAATCTGGTAGCGAGCCTGCACGCTGCATTGGCGCAGATGAAGGAGGAGGGGGCCTGGCCCTCCGGCCTGGAATACAGCGTGATTCAGGACGAAGCGGACCAGATCATGGAGTCGCTGGCCGAAGTGTTCGTCAGCGCCCTGCAGACCATGGCGGTGGTGTTCATCATCCTGCTGCTGACCATTGCCTGGCGCGAGGCCATCCTCGCCGGGCTGTCGGTGCCGGTGACCTTCGCCGGGGTGCTGCTGATCATCCTGATCATGGGCTATACGCTCAACGAGCTGGTGGTCATCGGTATGGTGATCGCCCTGGTGATGATCGTCGATGTCTTCATCATCCTGCTGGAAGGCCTGCACGACGAAATCTATAACGGCGGCAAGACCTTCGGCCAGGCCGTACTGGCCACGGTCAAGCGCTACGCCATGCCGGCGTTCGCCGCCCAGCTGACCACCATCCTGGCGTTGGCACCGCTGATGTCGATCAGCGGCACCGTGGGGGAATTCATCCGCGTATTGCCGACCACCACCGTGGTCTGCCTGATTCTCTCCTTCATTGTCGCCATGCTGTGTACCCTGCCGCTGGCCCGTGCGCTGTTGGGCAAGCAGCGCAAACCCGAAGACCCGCAGCGCCAGGGACTGTCCGACCGGATTACCGCCCGCGCCGTCAGCGGTCTGGAAAGCTGGAATGCGCGTTGGGTAGTGCAGCGGCGTCGGCAGTCCTGGTTGTGGGTGATCGGTGCCATTACTCTGTTCGTCTTGTCCATGTGGGCCTTCACCCAGGCGCGGGTCGAGCTGTTTCCACCAACGGACGGCGAACGCCTGGGCATCAATATCGAGCTGCCCCCCACGGTGCAGCTGGAGGCCTCCCAGGCGGTAGCCAATGACATCGGTGCCATCCTGCGGGACAAGCCATACTTCCAGAGCGTGGTCAAGCTGGTCGGGCTCAAGAGCCCCTTCGCCGCCGGCTCGATGGCGGCCAATCTGCAACCCAGCGAGGCCGAGAATTTCATCGGCTTCTCGGCCATCTTCCGCCCGCTGGAGGAGCGCGACGCCCCTTCCTACGAACTGGCTGAGGAGCTGCGCCGCGAACTGTCCGCCTATCTGGAGGAAAACGTCGCGGCCGCGCAGCTGCTGGTGGTACCGGAATCCAGCAGCCCCAGCATGGGCGACCCGATCGAGATCCAGCTGATCGGCGCTGATATGGATGAATTGCTGCGGTTGTCCCGGGAGGTGCAGACGCTGCTCGCCAATACCCAGGGCGTGGTCGATGTGCGTGACAACATTGGCATGCTCAAACCTCAGCTGGCCCTGCAACCCGACCGCGAGGCGGCCAACTTCTTCGGTATCGACCACGGCGACCTCGCCTCACAGTTGCGCATAGCCTTCAGCTCCGACGAAGTCGGCACCTTCGTCACTGCCGATGGCGATGACAATATCGACATCCGCCTGGGTACCGAATGGCCCAGCCGCCCGGGTGAAGCCGGTGGCCCGCGCAGCACCGAAGAGCTGACCCGGGTGCGTGCATTCACCCAGGATGGCCGCTCCATCGCCATGCAGCAATTGCTCAGGCCTACCCATTCAGAATCGGCCATTGCCATTTCCCACGTCGGCGGCGAACGGGCGCTGACCGTCATGGCCAAGAACGAAGGCCGCACCGTGAGTGAGGTTTTCGCCGAGGTGCAGCCACAACTGGATGAACTGCAGCAGCAATGGCCCTCCGGTTATCGCGCCGTGATCGGTGGCGAAGCCGCGGACACCACAGAAACCTTCTCCTCGGCCCTCCTGGCACTGGTCATCGCGGTGGTACTGGTGGTTGGTGTACTGGTGATCCTGTTCAGCAGTTTCCGCCAGGCCTTCATCATCTTCGCCACCATGCCCCTGGCCATCATCGGCTCGGCCCTCGGCTTCTGGGCATTCGACCTGACCTTCTCGTTCTTCGCCATGATCGGCCTGGTGTCATTGCTCGGCATCGCCATCAACAACGGCATCATCATGGTCGATACCATGAACAGCTTTCTCAAGGAAGGCATGAGCATCCCCGAAGCCGCCGCCGCCGGCTCCGCCCGGCGCCTGCGACCGCTGCTCACCACGGCCATCACCACCATCATCGGCCTGGTACCTTTGGCGGTCAGCAGCGCGTTTTACCGACCGCTGACCCTGGTGATCATTTTCGGGTTGATATCGGTGTCGGTGTTGGCGCTGTTCGTGGTGCCGGCGTTGTATGTG